>CAYWHT010000124.1:0-9333 GCA_964458135.1 uncultured Saprospiraceae bacterium
GAGCAACGCAGCCTTTCGCCAAAAGACACTGCCAAAGCGCAAAATTACTTATTAAACAGTGTACTAGCCGTCTAGCCAAAAAAAATCAATATTTCAACAACTCAACGAATCAACCCAATCATGGATATTCAAATCTGGACTTTTGTCATCGTAGGATTAACCTTCGCCATTTACATTGGCGTAGCGATCTGGTCTCGTGCCGGCTCCACCTCCGAATTTTACGTTGCCGGCGGCGGGGTGCACCCGGTAGTTAACGGTATGGCTACGGCCGCCGACTGGATGTCGGCCGCCTCTTTTATTTCCATGGCCGGCCTGATCGCCTTTATGGGCTACCAGGGCGGGCAGTACCTCATGGGCTGGACCGGGGGCTACGTGCTGCTGGCGCTATTGCTGGCCCCCTATTTGCGCAAATTCGGCAAATTTACCGTGCCCGATTTTATCGGTGAGCGTTACTATTCGCAAACCGCGCGGGTTGTTGCTGTCATCTGTGCGCTATTCGTTTCGTTCACCTACGTCGTCGGGCAGATGAAGGGCGTAGGCGTGGCCTTCTCTCGCTTTTTGGAAGTGGATTTTGAATGGGGCGTTATCATCGGAGTGGCCATCGTTTTCTTTTACGCAGTGCTCGGCGGCATGAAAGGCATCACCTACACCCAGGTGGCGCAATATTGCGTGCTGATCTTTGCTTATCTCGTACCGGCCATCTTTATTTCGGTATTGATGGTGGGCAATCCGATTCCGCAGTTGGGATTGGGAGGCGATCTTTCCGACGGGACGCCTTTGCTGGCTAAACTCGACCAAATCTGTCAGGATCTGGGCTTTGCGGAATACACCACAAATAAAAAAACGACGATTGATCTGTTTTTCGTTTCGGCGGCGCTGATGCTCGGCACGGCCGGTTTGCCTCACGTAATCGTGCGGTTTTTTACGGTGCCGAAGGTTTCCGACGCGCGGCGTTCTGCGGGTTGGGCGCTGGTATTCATCGCCTTGTTGTACACGACGGCCCCGGCCATCGCCGCTTTCGCCCGCACCAACCTAATGACGACGGTAGACAACACCGAATACAGTGAACTGCCGCCCTGGTTTGGCAATTGGGAAAAGACGGGGCTACTTACCTTTGAAGACAAGAATGGCGACGGCCGGGTACAGTTTTATAACGACGAGAACGAAACATTCGTAGCCAACGTCGCCGCCCCGAATGGCTGGCGGGGCAACGAACTCACCGTAGATCGCGACATCATGGTGTTGGCCAATCCCGAAATCGCCCAATTGCCCGACTGGGTCGTAGCCCTGGTCGTAGCCGGTGGCTTGGCCGCCGCCCTGTCTACTGCCGCGGGCCTATTGCTGGTCATTTCCTCCTCCATTTCCCACGATTTGCTCAAGCGCTGGCTGAAGCCCGATATCTCGGAGAAGAGCGAATTGCGAGCCGCCCGGATCGCCATCGCCGCCGCCGTAATCATCGCCGGTTACGCCGGCATCAACCCGCCCGGCTTCGTGGCGCAGGTGGTGGCCTTTGCCTTTGGCCTGGCCGCGGCGACGTTCTTCCCGGCCATCGTGATGGGCATCTTTTCCAAGCGGATGAACATGCAAGGAGCTATCGCCGGCATGATCGTCGGCCTGGTTTTCACCCTCGGCTACATCATCTATTTCAAATACGGCGGAGGCACGCCCGAGCAATATGTTTGGGGCATTTCGCCGGAAGGCGTCGGCACCCTGGGCATGCTGATGAACTTTGCCGTCTCCCTGACCATTTCCAGCTTCACTCCGGCGCCCCCGCCCGAGGTACAGGAAATGGTGGAAGAAATTCGCGTTCCCCGCGCCGCGGAGCCCAAACCGGCCGGAGCAACGGCTACTGACTCCGTGACGCCTAAGTAACCTGTAAGGTGCTTCGGTTCGGGTACTAAGCCGGTGGGAAAGATTTTTTATCTTTAGAGCTTATTGGTATTTTGCTTTGGAAGCGAAGGCCGCCAAATTTTGTGCTGAACAAGGCGCGCATTCAAGTATGGGGTGGAGAGCCCCGTACTTGAATAGAGCGTAGCCAGAGTTGTCCGCCTTCGCGCCAGTACAACGGCGGGCAAGATGAGCAACGCCGTGCGGCCCAAAGGGTGAAATTCAAATAAGCTCTTTATTGCATGGGACGAAACACCATGGCCAGGGAAAGCGTACTCCAATTATTCGGATTATTTATTCTGGGCTTCGTATTGTTGAACTACCCCGTAATGGGCATCTTCGACCACGACCGCCTGCTTGCCGGCATGCCGGTGCTTTACCTCTACCTGTTCTTCGTCTGGATCTTTCTCATCGTCCTCACCTTCCGCACCGTCGGCAGCTTTAGACGTAAAGATCCCTGAGATGATGGGTTTAGCAACGATCATCGGAACGGCTGCCGGATACCTTTTGCTTCTGTTTCTGGTGGCCTACCTGGCGGAACAAAAGCCGGCGCTAAAGAGCAGGCTGGTCAACAGCCCGGTCATCTACGCCTTATCCCTGGCGGTTTACTGTACGGCCTGGACTTTCTACGGAAGCGTTGGGCGGGCGGCCACTCAGGGCATCAGCTTCTTACCCATCTACCTGGGGCCCACCATCGCAGCCCCGCTCTGGATCCTGCTGCTGCGCAAGATCATTTTGATCAGCAAGGCCCAGCGGCTCACTTCCATTGCCGATTTTATTTCCTCCCGCCATGGTAAGAGCACCGCGCTCGGCGTATTGGCCACGTTCATTGCCGTACTGGGGGTCATTCCCTACATTGCCATTCAACTCAAAGCCATCAAAAACACCTTCGAAATCCTGGCGGCGCCCCGTCATTCGGGCGCGAACGCCGGCTACGCACCCTTCTACCAGGATTCCGCGCTCTACATTGCGATTGTGCTGGGTGTATTTACCATCCTTTTCGGCACGCGCAAGCTCGACCCCACCGAACGGCACGAAGGCTTGGTGGCGACGATTGCATTTGAATCGGTTGTCAAATTGGTTGCTTTTCTGGCCGTGGGGCTTTTCGTCACCTTCGGGCTATTCGGTGGTTTTGGCGATTTGTTCCGACAAAGCCTGGCTTATCCGGAAATCAACCGCTTATTTTCCCTCGATAAGGTCGGCATCGATGGCTGGCAATGGTTTTGGCTCATCCTCCTTTCAATGTCGGCCATTCTATTTTTGCCGCGGCAGTTTCACCTGGCCGTAGTGGAGAATACCAACCCGGATTTTTTGCGCAAGGCTTCCTGGCTGTTTCCCTTGTATTTGTTATTGATCAACATCTTCGTTATCCCGATCGCGATCGGTGGCCTGATCCATTTCCCGGAAGGTTCGATCCTGCCGGACACTTTTGTGTTGAACCTGCCACTGCGGTTTGACCAGGAGCTGCTGGCCCTCTTCGTCGCAATCGGCGGTTTTTCCGCGGCCACCAGCATGGTGATCGTAGCCGTGATCGCCCTGAGCATTATGATCAACAACAATCTGGTGTTGCCTTTTCTCCTGCGCCCGCATTGGCTTCGGGGAAGCGGCGGCGCGGAACTGCCCAGCCGGCTGATGGGCATCCGGCGCCTGAGCATTATCATCGTCTTGCTTATCGCCTACGGTTTTCTGCGTTCTATCGGAGAACGGTACTCCCTGGTTTCCATTGGATTGATTTCCTTTACCGCCATTCTTCAATTCGCTCCCGCGGCTTTATTGGGGATGTACTGGAAAGGCGGCGCCAAAGCCGGAGCAATGACCGGGTTGTCGGCCGGCTTTTTGATCTGGTTTTTCACGCTTCCCTTTCCCGCCCTCCTGGGAGGGGCCGGGGGCGGCGTTTTGGAAGAGGGGCTGCTCGGAATGGGCCTGTTGCGCCCCAATGCCTTGTTCGGCCTGGAAGGTTTTGATCCTATTTCCCATGCGGCTTTCTGGAGTCTGTTCTTTAATTTGGGGAGTTACTTTTTCGTTTCGCTCTACTCCCGCCAGAGTGCTCTGGAAGTAGCCCAGGCCGATTTGTTTGTCGATATCCATAAATACCGCGGAGGAGGCAGCGAATACGAAGTGATGCGGCGGCGGGCCCCCCTTGAAGATATCCGGCTCTTGCTCAACCGCTTTCTGGGCGCCGTTCGCGCCAATAAGTTACTGGACGATTACGCCGCCCGGCACGGGCTCGACCTGGACGGGGAGCCTACGGCCGGCAGTGAACTCATTACGTACGCCGAAACCCATCTGGCGGGCGCCATCGGGGCCGCATCGGCCAAAGTGATCGTCGGTTCCATCGTTAAAGAAGACCCGATTAGCTTGGAAGAGATGCTGGCAATCCTAGACCAAACCCAGGAGATGATCCAATATAGCCGGGCGTTGGAGAAAAAGTCGCAGGAATTAGAACAGACCACCCGGCAGTTGCAACAAGCCAACGCCCAACTCCAGAAGCTCGATCAGCTTAAAGCGGACTTCATCACCACCGTCACCCACGAACTGCGCACTCCCATTACCTCCATCAAGGCCTTATCCCGGATTTTGCTCGACGAAGCGGAGCTGGAAGAACCGCAGCGGCAGGAATTCCTGGGCATCATCGTCAGCGAGTGCGAACGCATCACCCGCCTGATCAACCAGGTGCTGGATCTGGAAAAAATACAGTCGCCCTTCGAAAATTCGGTTCATTGCCAACTGAACCTGCGGGAAGTCGTCCGCCAGGCCTGCCGCGCTGTGACGCCTACTTTTGAGCAAAAGCAAATCCAGTACCGCTTCGACCTTCCGGATTGCCCCGTCTGGCTGAATGGCCACTACGACCGACTCATTCAGGTCGTGGTCAATCTGCTTTCCAATGCCGCCAAATTTGCGGACCCGCAACACGGCAACATCCACCTGAGCCTGGAAACCCGCCAAGCGTGCGCATTTATCCGCGTGGAAGACAACGGCCGGGGTGTCAGCCCGGAGCAACAGGAGACCATCTTCGAAAAATTTACGCAGGTTCACGATCCTGAACAGGGCAAACCCCAGGGCAGCGGCCTGGGCTTATTCATCAGCAAGATGATCGTCGAACAACACGGGGGCCGTATCGGGCTGGAAAGCCGGCCCGGAGAAGGGGCCGTTTTCACAGTGGAGCTCCCCATTGAGGCGGAGTCGTAGATGAGCCGCCCTCCTTTTGATAAAGATTTGAACAAGTGTTTTTCTTTTTTGCGGAAATACTTTAAATTTATCTTGAGTTGAATGTTTTTGAAGAATAATATTTTAAACGTCAGCATGGATTCGGCCAAGAATCAAAAAATACTTATCGTCGACGATGAGCCCAACATCCTCACGGCGCTCGAATTTTTGATTCGTAAAGCCGGCTACCGGGTGCAGACGGCCTGCAATGGAGAAAAGGCCCTCCAATTGGCCGCAGCCAATCCTCCCGACTTGATCGTGCTCGACGTGATGATGCCGGGTATCGACGGATTCGAGGTCGCCAAACGGGTGCGCCAAAATCCCGCCCTGGAAAATACCCGCATCCTCTTCCTCACCGCCAAAGGCGCCCAGGCCGACCGCTTCAAAGGCTACGCCACCGGCGGCGAAATCTACATCACCAAACCTTTCGATAACGAAGCCATCCTTACCGCTATCCAGGAAGTGGTCGAGTTTGGTTAAATGTGAAATTTTTTTTAATTTAAAAAGATATAAAAATCTAAATATCTAGATAGCTAAAAAGTATCGACATGACAACAAAGATCCGATCCTTCGAAGAATACCAATCCGAATACCAACGGAGTGTTCAAGATCCCGAGGGTTTCTGGGCCGAACAGGCCGACACCTTCACCTGGCGCCGGAAGTGGGACAAAGTGTTGGAATGGGAATTCAAAACGCCGGACGTCAAGTGGTTTGTCGGCGGAAAGCTCAACATTACCGAAAACTGCCTGGATCGCCACCTTCAGGACCGCCCCGAACAGCGGGCCATCATCTGGGAACCCAACGAGCCCGACGCGCCCAACCGCGTGTACACCTACCGGGAATTGCACGCCGCCGTCTGTCAGGCCGCTAACGCGCTAAAGGCCAATGGCGTCGGCAAGGGCGACCGGGTGTGCTTTTACATGCCCATGGTTCCGGAGCTCGCCATCGGCCTGCTGGCCTGCGCACGCATCGGCGCCATCCACTCGGTCGTCTTTGCCGGATTCTCGGCCCACGCCCTGGCCGACCGCATCAAGGACGCCGACTGCAAGATGGTCATCTGCTCCGACTACAACAACCGCGGCGCCAAGCACATCCCGGTGAAATCGGTCGTAGATGAAGCCCTCGATATGGATTGCAAAAGCGTCGAGACCGTGCTCGTCTACCACAATACCGACCGGGAGGTGAATATGGCGGAAGGCCGCGACAAATCCTGGCAAGCCGAAGTAGAAGGCCAATCCACCGAATGTCCGGCCGAGGAAATGGATTCGGAAGACATGTTGTTCATTCTCTATACCTCCGGCTCCACCGGCAAGCCCAAGGGCGTGGTGCACAGCTGCGGCGGATACATGGTTTACACCTGCTACAGCTTCCGCAACGTCTTTCAGTACGAGGAGGGCGACGTGTACTGGTGTACGGCCGACATCGGCTGGATTACCGGTCACTCCTACATCATCTACGGCCCCTTGCTCGCCGGTGCCACCACCCTGATGTTCGAGGGCGTGCCCACCTATCCCGATCCCGGCCGCTTTTGGCAAGTTTGTGACAAGTACAAAGTACAGCAGTTTTACACCGCCCCCACCGCCATTCGCGCCCTGATGGCCCAGGGTGACAAGCACGTAAAGCCCTACGATCTAAGCTCGATCAAGGTGTTAGGCACCGTAGGCGAGCCCATCAACGAGGAGGCCTGGAAATGGTACAACGAAAAGATCGGCAAAGGAAAATCTCCCATCGTGGATACCTGGTGGCAAACCGAAACCGGGGGCATCATGATTTCCCCCCTGCCGGGCATAACCCCCCTCAAGCCCTGTTACGCTACGCTGCCCCTGCCGGGTGTGCAACCCGTATTGGTAGACAATGAGGGCAGAGAGATCGAAGGAAATGACGTAGAAGGCCTCCTTTGCGTCAAATACCCCTGGCCTTCCATGCTGCGCACCACTTACGGCGATCACGAGCGCTGCCGCATGACCTACTTCGCTCCCTTCGAGAACATGTACTTCACGGGCGACGGCGCCCGCCGCGACGAGGACGGCATGTACCGCATCATCGGCCGCGTGGACGACGTTATCAACGTTTCCGGCCACCGCATGGGCACCGCCGAGGTGGAAAACGCCATCAACACCCACCCCAATGTGGTGGAATCCGCCGTAGTGGGCTATCCGCACGATATCAAGGGGCAGGGTATTTACGCTTACATCACGCCCTCCGATTCGGTGGTCGAAGAAGAAACTTTCATCAAAGAAGTCCGCGAGGTCGTTGCCAAGGAGATCGGAGCCATCGCCAAACCGGATCGCATCCAAATCGTGCCCGGCCTGCCGAAAACGCGCTCGGGTAAGATTATGCGCCGGATTTTGCGGAAAGTGGCCTCGGGAGACAGCTCGAATTTGGGAGATGTGTCAACCCTGCTGAATCCCGAGGTGGTCGAGCAAATCAAGGAGGGCGCCCGGGTGTGAAAAAAGTATGGGTCGCCAACCCACAATTGTGAATGCTGACTGGACCGACTACCGCAGACCAACAGCAGCATTACCACCGCCCGGGGAGAAGCTTGACGACGATGGATATGTTAGTGGATCCCAGCGGTGGTGATGTTTTGTTTCGAGCTAACAACCCATGCCTTAGCGATGAGAGATTGATAAGTGTCGTGTTTAGATAGGCTAGCGATTTTTTCTTTAGCCGGTTCCCGCCCTTAGCGGCGCTAAGGGCGGCGGTTCTTTAAGGCCGGATAAAGGAAAAAGCGCTCCTGGAAAACCGACAGTTACTGATTGCTCATCGCTTAGATTCAATATCCGGGTTAAATTAATTCCAAGTTTGTAAGAGAACAAAGACGGCGCAATAACTTAGAACCCATTGTGGGTTTAGTAGTTGGCCTCCAAATTGCAATTTTTTGATTATACTGCGTTGCGAAAATCCTCATTTAGCTTACTCCGCTCACCCGTTCGGTTGGGTAAATCTTGTCTAATCAAAAAATCGCTAATTTTCGACTCAAAGACCAAACCCGCAATGGGTTCTTAAGGAAAAATCCAATGCACGGCAATAAACCATCCAAGAAGAAAATCTTCACCCCAATCCGGGATCCGTTGCGGCAATACCTGCGGCGCTACAACCGCGCCCGCAAGCTTCCCGTGCGCTACGAAGATATGTTGCGGCACGAATCGGCCATCCCTCTGATTGATCAGGAGGGCAACGATACGCTCTGGGAAACGGTCTACTATTCGGAATACGACCGCCAGGACATGTTTGACGCGCTGACCCTGATCTATGCGCTGCTCAAAACCGACGGCGACGTAAAGGTGCTGGAGCACCTCTCGGTGGCGCGCATTGATTATTGCACCTTCGGCAATTCCAAACCCTTCCGGGTGCGCATCATCAACCGGCTCAACGATAACTACGACCACTTCTACGTCAAAAAAGCCGACGCCAACCGGCTATACGGGTTGGAACTGGAAGAATTGCTCTCCCCAAACAACCTGATGTACATGGTGGACGGCGATACGCTAATCGAGGAGCATATTGCGGGCCTGCCGGGTGACGACTTCATCCGCAAGCAGCTCGAAGAAACCACCTTTAACCAGATTCGCATCGCCAAGGAGTTCGTTAAGTTCAACGAACGCTGTTTTGTCCGCCTGCTCGGCGACATGCGTTCTTACAACTTCGTGGTCAACGTTAGCCCGGATATCGAAGGCAGCCAATACCGCATGCGGGCCATCGATTTTGACCAACAGTCTTACGAAGGGCGCAAGAGCTTTTATCTTCCGCAATATTTTAAGGAAAATAACCCCATCATTTTTTTGGGCATCCGGCACATGACCGCCGAAACGGTGCAACAATACCAGCTCGAGGAGCGCAGCCTCATCGCCACCCGGATCAAAGCTTCCCGCGCCCAGGTCAACCACCTGTTTCGCGTCATGGTGGCCGATGAAATATCTTCCAGGAAAAAAGTCGAGCAACTCCAGAAAGAACTCGCCGCCCACCACAAAAACCGCTCATTTCTGGAGTGCAAAACGATGGGCGAAATCGTATTGACGAATCTGAAGTTGCTGCTGCAGAAGGATTTTCGGCAGAGCAGTTTGGAGATCGCGCGCAGTGGGTAGTTGTGATGAGTAGGGGGCTACCCCCACGATTAAAAGTCAAAAAAGCTGTCGTACTGATTCTTATGCCCCGGCTCGCGGGCTTTCTTTTCCTGCACGGGCGCATCGAGGTCGAGTACCTCGATTTCCTTGTTTTCGACCTGCAACACGCCAA
>CAYWHT010000125.1:0-9288 GCA_964458135.1 uncultured Saprospiraceae bacterium
CCAAAAGACACTGCCAAAGCGCAAAATTACTTATTACACAGTGTACTAGTGGCGCCAGCCAACCCAAAATTTGTAAATGCTGACTTGGCGGGCTGTAAAAAACAAATTCATGGAAAGGGGCGTTACCATTGCATTAAAAAAGGTAAACGCCCAACAAGCTCTTACTTAAGGAACCTGATTCCCTTTCAATGAATTATCGTTATCAGTAAATTGCGATTCGAGTGAAAGAAAACGGAGATCATGCACGACATTGAGCCTTATCACATGTGGCGCGACTATTACATAGCTTGCGAAGATCAGCATTCGCCCTTTTACGGCCGCGTCTATAGCGAGTTTCAGTATACCCAAAAGATATACAATTATTTCATCCACCCGCAATGGGACGGTTTCGGCTCTCCCACCCTCTACACTAAAATTCTCTACGCCGATTACGAACAGGGCGCCGCCGTATTGGAGATGATCGGTGAATGGAACGACTGCCTGACCAATGACATCATGTACTTCAAGCGGGAAATTGCCGACACCCTGATCGAATCCGGCATTCATAAATTTATCTTAATTTGCGAGAATGTCCTGAACTTCCACGGCTCCGATAATTGCTATTACGAGGAGTGGTACGAAGATATAGCCGAGGCCGGCGGCTGGGTCTGCTTTCTCAATATCCTAGACCACGTGGAAGACGAGATGAAAGACACCCAATTGCAGCACTACATCAACTTCGGCGAACAATTCAACGGCGTCAACTGGCGCCCCCACAAACCCAAATTGCTCATTCGCGCCATCGAGGCAATGGTGGAGGGGGAAGTGAAGCGGTTGCCGTATTGAGATGGAAATCGTTGTGGTACGAATAAGCGTTTGGAATAGAATTTTCAGGCTCGCGCCTCGGCAATAAAATACCTGACCGCTTCCGCAGCGCTCGCTATTGAAATGATCAGCAGGAAATGTAAGGGGAATCTTTGAGGCCCGTTTTAGGAGCCGGGCCGTAGATCAATTAAAAAATTTCGCAGGAAAGATTGGGATAAACGACAACCGCTTTTCAACACGCGGTTTGCATTGGCAGCAGGCGGTTGGCGAGCAATTCCCAAGCTACGAAGCTATCAACTTCACCCGGACAAGGACGGGCGCCAATCACCAACTATGCATCGCTCCGGATTCGTCAACATCATCGGCAGGCCCAACGTTGGAAAATCCACGCTCATGAACGCGTTGGTGGGGGAGCGCATGTCCATCATTACCAGTAAGCCGCAAACGACGCGGCACCGAATCATCGGCATTTTGAGCGGCGACGATTTCCAGATAGTCTTTTCCGATACGCCGGGCATCATCCGGGATCCGGCCTACCGCATGCACCGGGTGATGAACGCTTTCATACGCACCACCTTCGAGGATGCCGATCTAATGCTCTTCCTCACCGATCCCACGGAAACCTACAGCATGGACGATCCGGTCATCGAGCAGTTGCGGGCCGTGGAAGCACCGCTCCTCCTCGTGATCAATAAGACGGATCTGGCGGCGCCCGCCACAATCGACGCCATCAGCAAACAATGGAATTATTGGGTAAAGTTCACCGAGACGGTCCCCGTCGCGGCGCTTCACCACGCTAATACCGACCGCCTCCTGGAGATCATCTTACAGTGCTTGCCCGAGGGGCCCGAATACTACCCTAAAGACCAACTAACCGACCGGCCGGAGCGCTTCTTCGTCAGTGAAATTATCCGGGAAAAAATTCTCCTGCAATACCACCAGGAGGTCCCCTACCATACCGAAGTCATCGTCGACGATTTCAAAGACACCTCCACCAAAGACGGCACGCCTCTGGCGCGCATCCACGCCACCATCTTCGTGGGCCGCAAAACGCATAAGGCCATCCTGATCGGCAAAGGAGGCGAAGCCATCAAAGCGCTGGGTAGCGAAGCCCGCAAGGATATCGAGACTTTCCTGCAACGCAAGGTATTCCTGGAACTCCACGTCAAGATAAAACCGGATTGGCGGGATGATGAGCGGATGTTAAAACACTTTGGGTACCAGGGGTGAACGGGTTTGCTCTGCCCCTGGTTTTTGGGAAGGTTTGGTGGTTATGGCTAAGCGCCCCGGTGGGATGCTGGGATAGCGTCTACGGAAAACAAGCTCTCGAGTTATCTACTAAGAACTAAAAAACACAGCCCAGGAATTAGCTGCACAACCCAGCACCCCCCACAGCAGCCCACCCGCCAAAGGCCGCCACCATCAGGGAGCGCGCGCAGCAAGACCATTCCCCCTCCCCACAAACCCACCAATAAACCTTATCTTTGCCCAATTACACAAAGCCAACCATACATGGGAAATATCGTAGCCATCGTCGGGCGGCCCAACGTCGGGAAATCCACCCTCTTCAACCGGCTGATCGGCGAGCGGCAGGCTATCGTAGACGACACCAGCGGCGTAACGCGCGATCGCCACTACGGCAGTAGTTTCTGGAACGGGAAAACCTTTACCCTCATCGATACGGGCGGATTCGTTCAGCATTCCGAAGACGTGTTCGAATCTGCAATCCGCGAACAAGTAAGAATTGCCATTGAAGAAGCCTCCCTGTTACTATTCATGGTGGACGCCACCACCGGCATCACCGATTTGGACGAAGAAGTGGCCGACCTGTTGCGCCGCACCGAAAAACCGGTTCTGCTGGTCGTCAACAAAGCCGACAACCACCAGCGCATGATGGAAGCCAACGAAATTTGGAGCCTCGGCTTCGAAGACACTTATTTTGTTTCTTCCCTCACCGGTAGCGGTACGGGGGATCTGCTGGACGCCGTCACCGAGCACATCGTAGAAGAAGCGCCCCTTGAGTCGCAATTCCCTCGCTTCGCCATCGTCGGCCAGCCCAATGTGGGTAAATCTTCCCTGACCAACGCCCTGCTGGGAGAAGAACGCAATATCGTCACCGAAGTGGCCGGAACCACTCGCGATTCCATCAATACCAAGTACACCAAATTCGGCAAGGAATTTTTATTGATTGACACCGCCGGCATCCGCAAGAAATCCCGCGTGCACGAAAACCTCGAGTTTTACTCGGTCATGCGCGCCATCCGCGCCATTGAAGAGGCCGACGTCTGCCTGCTCATGATCGACGCCGAAATGGGCATCGAAGCCCAGGATATGAGCATCTTACGCCTGGCCCAACGCCGCAATAAGGGCATCGTCCTGCTCGTCAACAAATGGGACCTCATCGAAAAGGAGACCAACACCGCGCGCGATTACGAAAAAGCCATCAAACAAAGCATCGCCCCCTTCACCGACCTGCCCGTAGTCTTCATCTCCGCCAAAGAAAAACAGCGCATCTTCCGCGCCGTCGAAGTCGCCCTCGAAGTGTACGACAACCGCAGCCGCCGCATCAAAACCTCCCATCTCAACGAAGTCATGCTGGAAGCCATCGACCGCTACCCGCCGCCTTCCCATAAAGGGCGCTACATCAAAATCAAATATGTTTCCCAACTGCCCACTTACTATCCGGCTTTTGCTTTCTTTTGCAACCACCCCAAATACGTCAAGGAAAGCTACAAGCACTATCTCGAAAATCAGCTGCGCAAAAACTTTAACTTTACGGGTGTCCCGATCGGGATTTTCTTCCGAAAGAAGTAGCCCGTTGTTGATTTTGGATTGTTGATTTTTGATTTTGGATTTTTGATTCTTGATTTTGGATTTTTGATTCTTGATTTTGGATTTTTGATTTTTGATTTTGGATTTTGCCCGACCTCGTTGCCTCGGCCGAAGTAACGGGGTCGGGCTTCTTTCACCATTACCGTATATGATTCAGATTTTACTAACGGGTGCCGACGGCCAGGTCGGCCGGGAAATTCAGGATCTGGTTTCCGGTTTCCCGGATTTTCAAATCCTAGCCACCACTCGAAAAGAGTTGGATATCACGGATGCCTCCGCCGTTACGGCTTACTTCCGGGATCACCGGCCGGACTTTTGCATCAACGCGGCGGCTTACACGGCTGTAGACCAGGCGGAAAGCGAGGAGCCGGCGGCCCGGGCCGTAAATGTCAACGGCGTGCGCTTGCTGGCCGTCGCCTGCCGCAACGCCAACGTACCCCTGCTCCACTACTCCACCGACTACGTCTACCATACCAATAATAATCG
The DNA here is from genome assembly GCA_964458135.1 of uncultured Saprospiraceae bacterium. Lineage (GTDB taxonomy): Bacteria > Bacteroidota > Bacteroidia > Chitinophagales > Saprospiraceae > CAYWHT01. The sequence continues at coordinate 4,123 of CAYWHT010000125.1, forward strand.
CCCCTACCGGGAAGAAGACATCACCACCCCCCGGGGCATCTACGCCGAAACCAAGCTCGAAGGCGAAGACATGGCCCGCAACCAACACGAGAAGACCATCATCCTGCGCACCTCCTGGGTCTATTCGCCTTACGGCAAAAACTTCCTCAACACCATGCTTCGCCTCGGCCGCGAACGCGATCACCTGCGCATCGTCTTCGACCAGATCGGCACCCCCACCTACGCCCGCGATCTGGCCCGCTGCAGCCTGCACATCCTGCAAACCCTCCAAAAAAACAGATCCGCCCCTTCCCGCTATTACGGCGTCTTCAACTATAGCAACGAAGGGGTTTGCAGCTGGTACGACTTCGCCCTCGCCATCTTCGAAATGGCCGGCATCGAGTGCACGGTCGATCCCATCGAAAGCAAGGAATTCCCCACTCCGGCCCAGCGGCCCCATTTCAGCGTCCTTAACAAGCAAAGGGTGAAGGAGACGTTCGGGCTGAAGATTCCCCATTGGCGGGAGCGTTTGCGGGCGTGTTTGGAGCGGATGCAGGATTGAGAACTGGGAAAAAAGAGTTAAGCTTTAAACTTCATTATGTACGCCAACATACAATGATTTTGTCCGTTTTCCTTTTTAATTTAGAGAAAAAGCAAGATTCTAGAGAAAGAATTAACTCAGATCAATACCCATGGCGAAACGATACCCCAACTTGCGGGGCATGTTGATGATAATGGCGCTGCTTGTGACCGGCGCCGCCCAACTCCTGGCCACCCACAACCGGGCGGGGGAGATTTCGATTGAACAAGTAGGCAACTGCGGGGAATCCCTGACCGTTCGGGCAACGATTTTGACTTATACGAAGATCAGTGCGCCGGTTGACCGGGATTCTTTGGAGATCTGTTGGGGCGACGGCAATTGCGAGATGGTGGCCCGGCAAAACGGACCGGGCATGCCGCCGCGGGGCGAGCCCCTGGAAAACGACGTCAAGCGAAATGTTTACATCGCGGTCCATACCTTTCCGGCGCGCGGCACCTACCAGATTTCCATGACCGACCCCAATCGGAATACGGGCATCCTAAACGTCAATTTTCCCAATTCCGAGCAGATTAAATTTTTTATTCAAACCACTTACACCTTTCCCAACCCGCAATTTCAAGGGTGCAACGATACCCCGGTACTCCTCCAACCGCCGGTAGATATCGCCTGCGTGGGCCAGCCCTTCACCCACAATCCGAATGCTTACGACCGCGACGGCGACAGCCTTGCCTACCGCTTCATCGTGCCGCTGCAGGACCGGAACCTGGCCGTACCTAACTACGTCTTTCCCGATATGATCGCTCCCGGCCCGGATAATGAGCTTACCATCAACGAAGTAACCGGAGATATCCTCTGGGACGCCCCCCAGCGCGGCGGGGAATACAACCTGGCCATGATTATCATCGAGTACCGGGAAGGATTGCCCCTGGATACCATCATCCGCGATATGCAGATCCTGGTGGAAGAATGCGATAACGAGCCGCCGGAGGTGGAAACGCCTTTTGACGAAGTCTGCGTGGTCGCCGGCGACACCCTTGAATTTGATGTGACTTCCACCGCTCCACTTTTCGAAACACCCCAGCAAGTACGATTGACGGCGCTGGGCGGCCCTTTCGAAGTGGATATCAATCCGGCTACCTTTACCCCCAATGACAATACCTTCAAAGACGATCCCGTCACCAAGACTTTCCGCTGGGCAACCGATTGCGAGCATATCTCCGATCAGTTTTATTCGGTCGTTTTTAAGGGTACCGATAACGCCCTGGGCGACACCTCGGGACTGGCTACCCTCAAGACTGTCCGCATCAAAGTGGTGGGGCCGCCTCCCGAGGATGTGCGGGCCAGCCCGGATACCGGTCGCATCCTAGTGAGTTGGAAAAAACCCTATGCCTGCGAGGATACCGAATTCGATTTTTTCCGGGGCTTCACCATTTGGCGACGGGTGGGCAGCAATCAATTCCCGCTCGACACCTGCGCTCCCGGCCTGGCAGGGCGCGGCTACGAGCGCCTCACTCCCGTTCCCGTCATGGACATGCAAGACGGCCGCTACGTATTTGTAGACGAAACCGTGGAGCAGGGCCGCACCTACTGTTACCGCATCCTCGCCCGGTTTGCGCAAACCACCCCCAGCGGGCTGTACACCTTCAATATCGTAGAAAGCCTGCCCTCGGAGGAAGCCTGCGTGCAACTCAACCGCAATGTGCCATTGATTACCAATGTTGACGTACGCAACACCAGCACCACCGATGGCAGCATCGAAGTCTGTTGGTCCAAACCGACAGCGGAAGACCTCGACACCGTAGCCAATCCCGGCCCCTACCGCTACGAAATCCTGCGCGCTACCGGGCAGACCACCAATCCTGGAGAATTCCAGCCCACCGGCCTGGATTTCGTCAGCGAAACCTTCGCCGGGGCCAACGACACCTGCTTTGTCGATACCTTGCTCAATACGCAAGACAATCCATACTCCTACCGCATCAATTTCTACACCAGCGGTCGGCCCCAGCCGCTGGGGGCCACGAATCCGGCTTCTTCGGTTTTTCTCTCCGCCCAACCGACGGATCGCCGCATCAACCTTAGCTGGGAAGAGCTCATCCCCTGGGATAACTTCACCTACACCGTCTTCCGGGAAAACGCTCAGGGTACTTTCGATTCGATTGGAACTACCAACAACACCTCTTTCCAGGATCGCGGCCTGATCAATGGCGTAGAATACTGCTACCAAGTGGAGAGCTCCGGTTCCTACGGGGTGAAAGGCGTAATCGATCCCATTCTAAACTTCTCCCAGGAGGTTTGCGCCGTGCCAATCGACAATGTGGCCCTCTGCCCGACCGTCCTGGAAGTGAGCAATATCTGTGATGTCGGCTCGGGCTGCAATGGGCAAGAGGATCTCTTTAACAGCCTGCGCTGGGAAAGTCCTAACGAAATCTGCGAAGACGGCGGTGACGCCCTCGGCTACAACATCTACTTCACCCCCCTGGAGGGGGGCGATTTGGAGCTGGTCGCCACCATCGAAGATCCCGACCGCCTCACCTTTGAGCATCAGCCCGAAGTGGGCCTCGCCGGCTGCTACGCCGTCACTTCCCTGGATAGTGCTCTCAATGAGAGCCCGATGAGCAATATCGTCTGCGTGGAAAATTGCCCAACCTACGAACTGCCCAACGCCTTTACCCCTAACGGCGATGGTCAGAACGAGTTTTTCCGTCCCTATCCTTACTGCTTCGTCGAGCGCGTGGAATTTCAGGTCTTCAACCGCTGGGGTAAGCTTGTCTTCCAAACCCGGGACCCCGACCTCAACTGGGATGGCGCCAACCTCAACGGTGATGAGCTGGCGGAAGGGGTGTACTATTACGTCTGCCGCGTGTTCGAGCAGCGGCTCTCGGGAGTGCAGGAGCGGCAGCAGGAGTTAAGTGGGTATATTGAGTTGATCCGGGGGGGAAGCCGATGAGAGAGGAGATGCTGGGGAGCGGCGCCGCGCGCTCCCCAGCATCTCTCCAAAACGCACGACAACTTTCCCTTCCCCACATCGTTATATAAAAGTCATACCCGTCTACGACTCAAAAATTAACGGCGGGATAAAGAAAATCCCCCTAATTTGCGCCCGAAATAGATAAAGAAAACCATTATGTGGCAAGATCTCCTCGAGTATCTTTCCGTCTTCGCAGCCAGCGCGCTCAACCTCAACTACGCCATCGGATTGTCCTTGACTTACCAGCTCGACGCCGTGGAGCAATTCGTGTTGATGAGCACCGGCTCTGTAGCCGGCGTGGCCACCTGCCTTATGCTGGGCAGCCGGTTGATTCAGTTTTGGGAACAACACCTCGCCAAAACCAAAGCCGTGGCGAATGCGCCGGCGCGCGAAAATTTACTCTTTAAGATCTGGCGCAAGTACGGCTTATGGGGTTTGGCCGTTTGCACGGTCGTCGTCGGCCCCATTCCGATGGTGGTGATTACCCTGTTGTCGGGTATGAACAAGCAACGCATTTTCTACTACCTCGGCGGCGGGAAGGTGTTTTGGTCCGTCGTGCTTACCTTCGTCGGCCACCGGTTTATCCGCCAGCTGTGGGAAACCGTATTTAACTAGATTGACTTATGTTTACGGGCATCATCGAATCCATAGGAACCGTCCGGCGTATCGAAAAGGAGGGATCCAACGTACACTTCACCATTGTTTCCTCCATTTCCGACGAATTGAAAATTGACCAGAGCGTCGCCCACAACGGCGTCTGCCTAACCGTAGTGGCCGCGGAAAGCGGCGCCCATACCGTGACGGCCGTAGAAGAAACCCTCAACCGCTCCAACCTGGGCGACTGGCAAGAGGGCAGCCTCGTCAACCTCGAGCGCTCCATGCGCGCCGACAGCCGCCTCGACGGCCACATCGTCCAGGGCCACGTAGACGACACTGCCGAATGCATCGCCGTAGACTCCCTCGAGGGCAGCTGGTATTTCCGCTTCCGCTACCACCCCACCGAAGCGCACCTGCTCGTGGATAAAGGCTCCATCACCGTCAACGGCGTCAGCCTGACCGTGGTCGACCCCCAGGACGACACCTTCTGCGTAGCTATTATCCCCTACACCTACCAACACACCAACTTCCGGGATTTGCGGGCGGGAAGCCGGGTAAACCTGGAATTTGATATCTTGGGGAAATATATTGCGAAGTATGCGGCGGTGTATATGAAGTAAGCGCGGGGAAAACACCTCCTTCCACCAATTTTCCAAGATGGCCTCGAGAGGATGATCTTTCGGGAACGATTGGATGAGCATATTCCCACAACAACACAGCTTTCCCTCAAACAACAACGCCGCAGCACCCTGGCGGGGGCTGCGGCGTTTGTTGTTCATTTTACGGTATATCTTGCGAAGCTCTGGAGCTTTGCCTTACGGTTACTCGTCCACTTCTTCCATATGCTGCGCCCGGCGCGCTTCCTCGCGCTCGTGCGCCTCCTGGGTGGTTACGAAGAGGCGGTCGTATTCGGGCAGGCCGGTGCCGGCGGGGATCCGCTTACCGACGATGACGTTCTCTTTGAGGCCGTTGAGGTGGTCTTGCTTGGCGCCGATGGCGGCCGTGCTTAGCACCTTGGTGGTCTCTTGGAAGGAGGCTGCGGAAATCCAGCTGGTGGTGCCGAGCGAGGACTTGGTGATAC
>CAYWHT010000126.1:0-9277 GCA_964458135.1 uncultured Saprospiraceae bacterium
CTCCCAAACCGCGGTGGAAACCTCACCGAGTTTGTTCGACTTGATGAGCTATGATGAAGTAGTTAAATTAAAGCTAACTACTGATTTATCCCTGTTGGAAGAAAACCGCAACCAGAATGAGTACCAGCCCGCGGTATTGGAATTTAAGGATTCGCTAGGTCAGAAGGAAGAATGGGACTTGCGGGTGCGCGTTCGGGGGCGCTTCCGGCGTCGGGTATGCAACTTCCCGCCCATTAAGCTGGAATTTTCCAAAGGAGACCTGCGGGAGAGGCGGATGCTGACCTTTGACGACCTCAAACTCGTAACCCACTGCATCGACGCCCCAGTGGGCAATGAATATTTGCTACGCGAATATCTGGCCTACCAACTCTACCGGGAACTTTCTCCCTACCATTTCCGCACCCAGCTGGTGCGCATCAAGTACGTCGACACCAACTCCAGCCGCAAATTCACCCGCTACGGCATCATTATTGAAGACGAAGACGATATGGCCAGCCGCTACCAAAGCGACCTTTGCGAAGAGGACTGCTACGCCCTGCCCGCCGATTCCCTGCAAGCATCCCATTGCCAAACGCTTTGTCTTTTCCAGTACATGATTGGCAATACCGATTACTCTTTACAACTCATCCGCAATCTGAAAGTCCTGAAACCTCGAAATGGCGATCGCTTTTTAATGGTGCCTTATGACTTTGACTTTTCCGCCCTGGTCGGCGCCAGTTACGCGACCCCCGATCCGGCTCTCGAGCTGGAAAGCATCTATGAGCGCTTGTATTTAGGTTTTGAAAGCAGCCCCGAAGAGCTCCAATCGACCATCGACTATTTTCGCTCCAAAAAAGCCGAGCTGTACCGCATCGTCGAAGACTACCGCTTATTGGATAGCGTATCCCGCAAGCAAATCACCAAACTGCTGGACGTGTTCTACGAGCAAATCGAGGAAGGAGAACTCAATTTTCAGAAGGAGGAGCAGAATAATGATTAGTGGTTATCAACATAGCACGTAAGAGAAGCCATCCAGGCCATTCGGTTGATCGCGGAAATGCCTCCGCGGGCCGGAGGCCTACGCTCTGGGGGTCGTCGCTTTGCTCCCGGCGCCAGGAAAATGCTGACCTGCTTATTACCTACGCAAAATGATCCGGTCAGCATGGCGGGCTGATCATGGCCGAGCCGTGCGCGCTCTGCCTGCGAGGTTGCCTGCCGTCGGATAAGGACTGCGGCGGGCGGGAAGAGCGGGGCCGCAAGTGGAAAAGCGGACTGCGAAGCTGCCCGGTTATTTAGCGCACAAAGCACTCACCCCTGCCTTGACCCCCACACTTCCCACGCAATAATAACACCCATCCAATTCCAGGTAGCCCTGATCGTAGCAGTAACGGTAGCGCCCGCCATCGAGTGTGGGGATTTCGCTGGTGAAATAATCGAAGGAAAAGCCTTTGCGCAGCAACACATCGCGATGGATTTTTCGTTGCCGGCCGCTGCGGCTGAGTTCTTCGAGGATGCGCCGGTTTTTGCGCAGGATGCTATTGATGTGGCGAATGTAGCGTTGGGTATCGCTATTGAGCCGGTTGTTGTAGGAACTACGGCAGCCGTCGGAGCAAAATTTCTTATCGGCCCTTCCGGAAATCCACTCTTCACACTCCAGACACTGTTTTTCCATGCCAGATTTTTATTTTATTCTGGAGAAGGGATTACTTGCGGTAGTCTTCTAAATTTATTTGATTATCGGAACAAATGCAATGGAAGTTTCCGACCTTGTTCGGAAATTGAGCGATTCATTATTCATGAGCATCTACAATCGCATCAAAAAGTTTTTGGGTTTTCGCCGTAAGGTGACGCTGGCCTGGTTTTTCACCGGCGGTTTGACCGTGCCGGTGGGTGGGCTGCTACTTGCTTATTCCCTGCCGCTGATCTTTTGGGGATTGGGCTGGAGCTTGCTTTTACTGGGCTTGCTCGAATTGGTCACGGGAGCACAGGAGTGGTTTTTTACGCGCCGGCGCCGCAGAACGGTCTTCGAATGGCGATTCCGCAAGCATCCCCGCCATGCGGCCAATGAGGAGATCGACGATACCAATCAGCATCTGACGGTATTGCTCCGGCAGCGCCAGATCGACTTGCTGCTTACCGTGCTGGGCCTGGCGCTCGCCGTGACCGGCGGTCTCTTCACCGGTCAGCCCATCACCGCCGGCATCGGCATCGGTATTATGTTGCAGGGAGCGGTGATCCTGAGCCTGCACCTTTTTACTGAATGGCATTTGGCCTTGTATCACTACGAGCTCAGTGCGTTCTTGAAGCGGGGCGAGGATGAGGAAGAATGACTTTTGAGCAGTATCGCCTACCGTAGCACCTCCTGCCGGTTAATCAACATATAATTCCCCCCCACATCCAGGTGGGCGCCCCTGGGAAAATGCCGCAAGAAAACCTCCTCGTAAAAACGCTGGCTGCTGCGCCGATCGGCCTTCAAAGAAGACAGGCGGTTAAACAGCACCACCCCATGCGCATGGAGCATCTCCGCCAGGGAAAGTAAAAAGGCGTCGCTTTGAAAGCACTCGGGAATGGCGTCGTCCAGGAAGATGTCTACGCAAATCAGATCGAAGCGCCGGTCCGTTTGTTGTACGTATTGGGCGGCATCCGCAGTGATAATCTCGATGGGCGACTGCAATTCGTCCAGGGTATAGCGGTGAGCCAGGTCGATGACGACTTCATCGATTTCCACGGCGGTGTATTGATAATGGCGGTGAAAATTTTTTTCCAGCATCATTGGAATACTCCCCAGGCCCAGGCCGAGGACCAACACTTCCGTTCCCGGAATGCGGTCCAGATCGATCTGGCGAAAGGCCCGGAAGAAATTGCGGTACAGATCTTCGTAGGAATACACGGCGTTGGCGGTGCAGAGCTGGTACCGGCCCTGGCGCAAACTGACGTAAAGATGCGGATTGTACTCGCTAGCGGCACTTTCGATATGGATTTCGAAAAAGTGGCTCATCAGTTCTTTCCAACGGGCTGGTCGCACAATCGTGTTTTAAGGGTGATCAAAGCCGGCTGAAGTTCCGGCCGTACGGATTATTCCACTTGCTCCATCTCCCAGTAGCGGTAACGGGCGGATTCTTCGAAGATGCGCAGCATGATGAGCCGCTCCTGTAAGTCGAACGCCACTTTTCGGCGGCTCATCATGTGTTCGGCCGCTTCGAAGGCTTTTTCCGCCAAAAAAGTTTCCAGCTTACCGGCGCCGCCCCAACTGAAGGAAGGAATGAATTTGGGCGGAAAGCCACTACCGAAAACATTGGCGGAAACGCCGACGACGGTGCCGGTATTGAACATGGTATTAATGCCGGATTTGGAATGGTCGCCCATAAACAGACCGGCAAATTGCCGGCCGGTTTTCCGGAAGTCCTCTTCGACGTAGCTCCAGGCTTTGATCTCTCCGTAGTTATTGCGCAGATTGGAAGCATTGGTGTCTGCGCCCAGATTGCACCATTCACCGATGACCGAATTGCCCAAATAACCGTCGTGCCCCTTATTCGAATACCCTTGCAGCACGGAATTGCTCACCTCTCCGCCGAGTTTGCAGTGGGGGCCGAGGGTAGTCGCTCCGTAAATCTTGGCGCCCATCTTCAAAACCGAGTGCGGGCCCATGGCCAGGCCGCCCCGCACCGTAGAGCCTTCCATGATCTGAGCGTTCGCACCGAGGTAGATGGGGCCCCTGGCGGTATTGAGCGTCGCACATTCCACTTCGGCGCCCTCTTCCAGAAAGACCTTTTCGGACGGACCAATGACCGTATTGGTGGAACTTAGTGGTTGGGAGGTGCGGCCTTGGGTCAGAAGCTGAAAATCCAGTTCCAGAGCCTGATCGTTGAGCTGAAAAATATCCCATAGCCGATCCAGCTTCAGGTATTGAGTATCTTCGAGATCGAAGCCGCGTAGTTCTTTGATTTCTTCATCGTTGACGAGGCGTTCGAACTGCGCTTCGTCGAGCTTGGCCGCGATCAATTCATCTCCCCGGAGAAAGGCTTCGTTAAACTCCATTTGTTTGAGCAGGGTGCAGAGCTGCTCGGAAGGCATGACGGAGCCATTGATGACGATATTCTCCGCTCCGTAATCAATGGGATATTTTTCGGCGAGATAATCCTGGGTTACGAAGGCGATTTCTCCACCCATCCAGCGTTCCCACTTTTCGCGTATGGTTAGTATACCCACCCGCAATTCACAGACTGGACGGGTGTAGGTCAGTGGCAAGAGATGATCGCGTACTTCGTCGTCAAAGAGTATGAGGTGAGGCATGGGGCCGAATTGATAAAAAAAGTCCCAATCAGCAAGTGAGAGGGACTTTAGGCCTCGCTAAGTCCAAAGGGTGCTTAGGAGGACTGTTTTTTCTTATTAAACTTAGCGAACTTCTTATTGAACTTGTCGATCCGCCCGGCCGTATCCACAAACTTCATCTTACCGGTGAAGAAAGGATGCGAGTAGCTGGAAATCTCCAATTTAACCAGCGGGTACTCTTTGCCGTCTTCCCATACAATGGTGTCGCGCGAAGGAGCGCAAGAGCGGGTCAGGAAAGCTTTGTCGCAGGAAAAATCCTTGAAAACCACCAAGCGATAATTATCCGGATGCGTATTTTTTTTCATGGCTTCTTTTTTCCATTTTCGAATTGAGATGCAAAAATACGATACTTTTTTCTAAATTGAAAATATGGATTTCCCAACCGGATTAAAGCGGTCTACCGCGATGGTGGTTTTGCGGTCTCAGCGGCATTTTTTGCTAATGAAACGCGCAAAACCGCCCCACGTGGGCAAGTACTTGCCCGTGGGGGGTAAGCTGGAGCCTTTCGAGGATCCCTATTCTGCGGCTCTGCGCGAAACGGAAGAGGAAACGGGGATCCGGTTGGATCGCTTGCGCTACGGCGGATGCCTGATCGAAACGGCCCCAGTTGATTACAATTGGCAGAGCAATATCTACCTCGCCGATATTGAGTGGAGCACCCCGCCTCCCTGTGAAGAAGGGGTGCTGGAATGGATTGATTTTGCCCAAATCGACCGGATTCCGACCCCGCCGACCGACCGCTACGTTTATCAATACCTGGCCGAGGGGCGTCCTTTCGCCTTTAACGCCCTGTACGATGAAAACCTCGGGCTCCGGCAGATGACCGAAGAGATCACGGGCGAACGGGTGTTTCCGGAATGAAGCAGGCCCAAAAAATAAAAGGATACCACGGTAAACCGTGATACCCTTTTCAACGCACTCATGAGATTATAACTCCTAATGAATAGGAAAAAAACCTTAACGTTAGGTTCGAAGCTCTCCCCCCCAGTGGCTGCAAACCAAGACGTCAAGTACGGGATTTAGTTTTTAAATCAAACTTGAATGACTAATTCGTGGAATTATAACTAACTGTATCGAGATGCGCTGATTTTAGCTCTTATAGTGTTTCATTGCGATTATGGTACAAATATCGTCCCCTTCTCTTTTTCTTATAAGTACATTTTTATAACTTTCTGGCAAATTTTTACCCTCCGCCTTTTTTTTAACCTATTGTCTTCTAGTTTTTTAAGGCTAAAAAAGCTTTTCGAAACTGGAATTACAACATCCATTTAGCGATGCAACAGAGTAAAATTGTTCGGTACATCCGGGATTTATCGCCCCTGGAGCGGGATCATTTTCGTCAATTCGTTCACTCCCCCTACTTCAACCAGCACGAAAGCACGATTGCGCTGTTGGAGATCATCCTGGAAAGTATGAACGGAGATTCGGACGACCAACTGGAAAAAAAACGGGCCTTTAAGCGGCTTTTCCCGGATACGCCCTTTGAAGAACAGATGCTGCACAACGTTCTATCCTACCTGAAAAAGTTGTACCACCGCTTCCTGGCGCAGCGCTATTTTGAGAAACAACCCTTTCTCGAGCAGCTATTTACGGTGGAAGAAGCCTATGACAGCCAGCAGTTCTCCCTGTTTACTAACCGGGCCAAACAGCTGAACAAAAAACTCTCCAAGGAAGCCTTCCGGGACGGTAATTACCATTTTACCGGCTACCGGCTCCACTATCTCATGGGCTCCTACCTCAGCGACTACGTAGACCGCGCCCGCACCGACAGCTTCCAGTCCATGCTGGACCACCTCGACCAATACTACATCGTGGAAAAATTAAAGCAGTGTTCGCACCTCACGGCCAATATGATCATGATGAATACCAGCTACCAGTTCAATCTGCTGGAGCCGCTGCTCGAACACATCCGAGACAATTGGGAACTATACCGCGACAAATATTCCGTCGTACTGTATTACACCGTCATCATGAGTTTGCGGGAAGAAAATCAACCGGAACACTACCGGATGCTAAAAATCCTGCTCACGGAAAAATCCCAGTACCTATCGCCTTCGGAAGGGGAAGACCTCTACAATTTCTCTTACAACTATTGTATTCAGAAGATCAACCACGGCCACAGCGAATACCAGCGCGAGTTGTTTCAACTCTACAAGCAAGGGTTAAAAAACGGCATGCTGATGCCTAAAGGCAGCTTATCGGAATGGCACTTTAAAAATATTACCACCCTGGGGTGCAGCTTGAAGGAATTCGAATGGACGGAAAGGTTCCTGCAGGACTTTTACGATAAACTACCGACCCAGCAGCGGGAGAACGCCTACAATTACAACTTGGCCACCCTCTACTACCACAAAGGCATGTACCAGGAGACCATTTCCACTTTGCTTCACGTGCAGTTTACCGATGTCAAATACCATCTGAATACGACTTTCTTGCTGTTGCGCACCTACTACGCCCTGCATGACACCGAAGCCCTGCTCTCCCTCATTGAGACCTTCCGGATCTACATTATCCGCAATCGCAAGATGACCAACGACCAAAAACGGGGATATACCAATTTTCTGCGCTTTGCCCGGAGACTCGTCTTGCTCAAGCACCAGTCGGCCGCCTATTCGCGCAAAGCATTATCGGAACAGCTCGAAAATTTATCGGAAAAGATACAGCGCACCGAAAACGTCATCAACCGCTACTGGCTGGTGCAGGAATGCCAGCGGGCGTAGCATTGATAGGCTGCCAAATGTCGGAGGTTGCGAATTCCGAATTAGCAGACTACAGCCTCAGCGGTCTACGTGGGCCACCTGGTCCTCCTCCAGGATGGGCAGACGGGCGTAGCGCAGGAACAGCTGTACGGTAGCCAGCACATCTTTTTCGCAGTAATAAGCAATCCGGTCAATATCGCGCTCCTCCCAATACACCCGCCCTACATCGCTGCCGTCGATATCCTCTTTGGGGGTGGGAAAGCCGAGAATTTCGGCGAGTAAGGCCAGGGAGGTAAAATTTTTGCGGTCGCCAAACTTCCACAGCTCCATGGTGTCGAGCAAGTGTTTGGTTTCCCACGGTTTTTTGCCGGCAATTTGCAAGGCCTTCGGAAAAGGCAATTGTTGCACGACCATCCGCCGGCAGATATAAGGGATGTCGAACTCCTTGATATTGTGGCCGCAAAGATAAATTTGCCGGATATTATCGTAGTATTGTTGCAGTAATTTGGAAAACTCTTCCAGCAGCTGCCGTTCGTCTTCACCGGCAAAGGATTTGAGCCGCACCTGCAGCCGTTGCGTTTCTTTATCCCGGTGTACAATGCCGACCGAAATGCAGACGACTTTTCCGAATTCGGCAAATATTCCGGCCCTTTCCCGGTAGGTATTCACCACCTCTTCATCCGTAAGCTCTTCGTCGGGCTTGCGCAGGATCTGGCGGCACTTCACGCGCCACAACGCCCGGTAGTTTTCGTTTAACTGATCCAAAGACGATTCGCCGGATACGGTTTCCACGTCGAGAAATAATACATTGCCAATATCGATTCCATCCACCATAGAATAAATGTTAGAGCTTGTTGGGAGTTTACCCTGTGGAATAGTCGCTCTGCAAATTCCACAGGGTTTACCCTTTGACCTGCAAATGACCTTCTAGAACTCCATTCACCATTTTGTTATGCAAGAGTTGCCCCCCACTCTTGAATGTAGCCCGGATGATGCATGAATTGATTTATTACGCGGCGCCATTCCTGGCCGTCCTCGTCATTCGCTGCTCAACGTATCCAGGGATACGCCTGCGCGGCTCCTTCCTGCGAGCGACCAGGCCTGGCAACCATTTGCGCCGCTGACTACGAAAAACTCATGCATCATCCGGGGTAGCGCTCAAAAATGGCTTCGCAAGCCCCCAAATCTGGTCATTTTCGGCATCAAAAGCAAACGCCCAACAAGTGCTTACGGCACAAATGATGCGCAAACGGGCTGATTTGCAATATGATGATTAATTTTGCACCATCAAACAATCCAAAATTTTCCGGGGCCGTTAATAGGGAAAGGCTGGTAAGCCGAGCACCGGATCTTGCATCAACAACCAATTTTCTGGCTATATGGCAACGAATAATTCTACTTCAAACCCCAATTCCGCCAATTCTTCCGGCGACGAACCATCCAAACAACGCATCATCACCATTGCCGCAGTTATCATCCTGCTGCTCCTGGGAGTAAGCATCTTCTTCGGGGTGAGCATGATGCAAATGAAAGAAGACCTGAGCACGCAGCTGGACGAAAGCGATCAACTCAAAGCCGAACTGGAAAAACAATACTACGAAGCCCTCTCCGAACTGGAAGAGATGCGCGGCAGCAACGAAGAGCTCAACGCACTGATCGAAAAGCAAAAACAAGAACTCGCCCAACAAAAAGCCGAAATCGAAGATTTGCTGCGCAGCAAGCGCAACCTCCAGCAGGCCCGCGTAAAAATCAACGCCCTGCAAGCTAAAGTAGAACAATACGTAGCAGAAATCAACCAGCTACGGGCCGAAAACCAGGAGCTTCTGGCCTCCAATTCGGAACTGGCCCATTCTCGAGACTCCCTGGCCGGCGCCCTCTCCCAAAAGGAAGAGGAAAATACCGAATTATCCGACGCAAAAGCCGAATTAGTCGAAAACCAAGAACAACTGGAAAAAGAGAAGTCCCGCCTGACGCGCAAAGTCAACATCGCTTCCGTCATCGAACTGGAAAATATCGCCGTGGAAGGGCAAAAAATCAAGAACAGCGGCCGCATCGTCCAGAAGAAAAACGCCAAAAATGTCGATCAGCTAGAAGTGTGCTTCAACACCACCGTCAATCAAGTCGTCAACCCGGGCCGGGAAGAATTTTTTGTCCGGATCGTCAACCCCCTCGGAGAAACGCTGGCCATCGAAGAACTGGGGTCCGGCGTCATCGTCAACAACGCCAATGGCGAAAACATCCGCTTCACCCTGGCCAAATCCATGGAG
>CAYWHT010000127.1:0-9260 GCA_964458135.1 uncultured Saprospiraceae bacterium
TTACCCTGTGGAATTCGCAGAGCGACTATTCCACAGGGTAAACGCCCAACAAGCTCTTATTTCCCTCTATCATCCTAAAAATAAGAACGCTTCCGTGCCGGGCATGGAAACGTTCCTATCATGAAAGACAAAGATAAAGAATTTAATTTATTGGCTCAACATCTATTTTCAATTGTGCGCCAAAAGACCGCTAAATCAAATAGTAATCCGGATACCGAAATTATGGGTGCCGTCCCAAAGTTTGGTGGCCCGGTAGGCGTAATCGATGGAAAAGCGCGTGCTATTGTCCTTGCTGATGGGCAGTTCGATCGTTGCCCCGGCGCTGAGCCCGCTGTAGATGGGGGCCTCGATTTCGTTGAGGGAACCGATCTCGTGGCGATAGGCGGCCCGCAACATAAATTGTTCATTGAGCGAATATTCCAGTCCTCCGCCGATTTGGTCCCGGGAAAAAGAATTGGCGGTGAAGTTGCCGATCGGGGTCAGGCGGTGTTTGCCGTCCTGGATGAGGAAGTCGTAGGCCATGCCGATGTTCAGTACGGAAGGCAATTCGAAGGTGGCCGCTCTTTGATCGACCGTAAGTTCGTAGCCGCCATTAGGCACCGGGCGTTGCACCGCCAAACCCTCGCCGCTGAATTGCATGGGCGAACCGACATTGCGCAGCGAAATGCCAAATTTGAAATTATCCTCCGGCCCCGTCACGTATTGGATGCCGGCGTCCAGGGCGAGGCCGAAGGCCGAAAGATCGGAGATCGACTCGGAAACAACCCTGAAGGTGATGCCCACCGAGACCTTATTTTCAAAGGTGTGGGCGTACGCTAATCCGATATTAAAGAAGTTAGGCGAAAAGGTGGCGCCGGTGCCTCCGGGCTGATCCACCGTGGTTACTTCGATATCCCCGAAATCGAGCGCCATCAGGCTGACGCCCAGCACGCCGTTGTCTCCCACGCGAGTGGCCAGGCCGAAAGCGTTCATATTGATATCCGTACCTTGCAAATAAATGGAATGGCTCGCCTGCACTTCCAACTGCCCGACGCCCGCCAGGCCGGCTACGTTGAGGCGCAGGGCCTCCACGCCCTGAATGTTGGCCGTGGTCATGGTATGCAGACCGGCCGACCGGGCCCAGGGATTCATCAACAGCTCATAGGCCCCGGCTTCCCCTTGCCGGTCGGGATTTCCCGCCATCAGTAATGCGGGCGAAAGCCCCAGTAGCAGCATTATTGTAAAACTTCTCATCATAGCCTTTCTTTTTCACGATTTTCCACGGCCGCTCTACAGACCGGAAGGATCGAATTTGCGGTTTACGCCAAACCATTTAATCGTTCGTTGCCCCAACTCTCCGGCGTCGATGTGGATGAGGTAAACGCCACTGGCAATGGGAATGCCCTTACTGTTTCTCAAATCCCACTCCTGATCGGGATTGACCTGCCGCCGCTGGATGGCCCGGTTGGCCCCCTCGGGCGCCGCCCCGATCTCGTCGCGCTGGTATTGCCGGATGAATTTCCCGTCCAGCGAATAGATGGTGATGGTCGACTGAGCCGGCAGGTTCGTGATCTTGACCGTCGTCGCCGTCTGCGAAGTTTCGTATTCCGAAAAGCCGAAATAAGGATTCGGCACCACCTTGATGCGATCCAACGCCTCATTAACTTGCGCCTGATCGAGTTCGGCAGCTTCTTTACCTTCTATCTTAAATTGGTAGGTCGGATAGCCGTTGGCCAGGCCGGCGCCCTCCGCTACGGCGTAGGGATTATCCACGCGCAGTTTGATCGTGACATCTTCCGGAATAAGACCTTCCTGGTAAGAACGCATCTGTTGGCCGGGGAGCGTAATCGGGAAGCCGGCCCAGGTGATTTCGCCGAGGGGCGCCACCTTCGACAGGTTGGGCAGGTCGGGATTTAACCTTTCGCGAAACTGCGCACACTCGTCGTAGGGCGTCTTCGTCACGTAAATAAAATGCTGCCCGCCGGCCATATACTGGTAGATGTTGGCGAAACCACCCGGATTAAGTAGTATCTGGGAGGAAGGGTTAAACATCATATCGGCGCCGGTGGGCTCCGATTCGTAGAATTCGGAGAAGAACTCGCCGTTGTAGGTCGAATTTTCTCCGAAGAAAATGTTGAGCCGCTCCCCGGTTTCTACGTCGATCGCGTAGCCCGGAAACCAGCCCATGCCCTGGCCCGGGTCTTCGGTGTCGATATCGGGGGCGCCGTCGCCGTCTTCGTCAAATTTAGTGACGTTGGGCGCCGCCCGCAAATCGAAGTTTTCCCGGTCGCCTTCGGCGAGGAAGCCCAGATCCTGGTAATAACGGTTAGCGGTTTCCACCACCACGCAACGGCTCCAGAGATCTTTATCGGAAGTCAGAACAATATCCACGTTGTTGAGGTCCTGCAGCTGCGTGCGGTTGCGCACGAGGTTGCTGCCGCTGATATCGGTCCAGGCCGGCGTCACATACGGATTGTCTTGTTCGGGAAAAACGCGCCAATTACACAGGTGGTAGGGTATGAAATAGCCGTTGCCAATGGTGCTCAAGCCGCCTTCCGGATCCAGCGATGCATCGGGCTCGTTAAAGCCGGTAGCGATATAATTAAAAACAAAATCATCGAAGTCGGTAGGCAGTCCCGTCGTCGTGCCGTCGGGAATGCCCGATAGCCAGGGCACGACGTTCTCGGCGCCGTAGTCTTCTTCGTAGCCGATGGCGCCGTTGCTGGGATCAGCACGGTCGCCGGCGTCATCGGTCTGCCCGATAGTTACGGAAAAGCCGTACTCGGCAATGATCTGCTCATTGAGCCGGTCGATCGTCCGGTCGGCCGTAATAACCGGGGCGCCGGGATCGGTCAGGTTGCGCAATTCCCAGCGCACCTCGCCGTCCAGGTTATCGTTACTCATATTTTCGTCGATAAAGGTGAGCTCAAATTCACCATCCTGCACTTCGAGCGGATTGTAGATATTGACCTCAATGGGCCCCTCTCCCGGTTGGTAAGTGATGGCGCCGTCAAATGCTCCGCTGAGAATTTCCTCACGCGTTTCCTCCGACACATCCAGGAAGTTGCCGCCGGCGCCAATACCGTCTACCCGGGTAATGACCGCCCCGTCGCCGTACTGCGCGTTGAGCTGTTGGGAGACGATGGGGCGCGGAATCACCGTGTAGAAGGGGCTGTCCCCGTCGCCGATGTTGCGCCGCCCTTCCAAATAGGGGCGCCGTTGTCCCACCTTATCGTCGGGATCGAAAGGCAGGTATTCATTGTGAGCGTAAGCCACGGCGGTAAAATAGTACTTCCGGTGGTTGACCAGCCGGCGATCTTCGGTGGCAAATTGATCTTCGGTAATGCGGAAGGAATGGCGGATGCCTTGGTTATTGCCCTGCACCTGTAGCTCCGGCACGAAAAATTCTTCTCCGGTGGGATTGTCTACGGGCACCCAATTGAAGACTTCACCTACGTTGTTTTTGACATCGACCTGGTAGATGAGCCGCGCCTTACTGGGATCATCCAGATCGGCTACCGTTACGCCGGGGCCGGATAGCTGGAACAGCTTGTAGCCCTCGAAACGGTAGAGGCTGTCTTCAGCCGTATTGGGGATCTGAAGGCCTACCTGGGCGTAGGATTCGAAGGCGTTATTGGAGGTCAGCGAATCGTTGGAAAAGACGGCGATAATTTCGCGGTCGAGCTCCACGAAATCGACATCGGGCGCATCCGGCCCGTCGGTAATTTCGAAGCAATTGTCGAAGAGCGCCTGAGCGATATCGTCGGCTTCCTGCAACTTCCGAATGCTAGGGCAGGGATAGTCCTGATCGGCCACCCAAACCACCCCGATGATCAACTCGTTGACCGCCCCGGGATCGAGGCGGAACGGCCCCGAAGCCTGAATGGTGCGCCGGTCGCCAAAGGCCAGCCCCTGCGAGCACATCGACCAACCGTCGGGATCGTTGGGTGGATCGGTAAAGGCGTATTTAACGGGTTGGCCGTCCTGGAAGGCGTCGTCACCGAAGGTGAAGGGGCTGCCATCGCGCCAGGAGCCGGAAATGTAGTTGTAGTATTCTTGTGCGTTGTTGGGATCGGTGGTCGCCGCATCCGGCGAACCGATGCCCTGATTATTATAGTAGGTGAAGGACGACATGCCGATCTCTTCGCCGAATTCATCCAGCGGGCCCCGGAAATAATCAACCCCCAGGATGGGAATCTCTTCGCAATAGGTATTGACTCCCTGCGGGCAGGTGCAACCGGTCTGGCCGTCGGCCGCATCTTCGTTGTAGACGTAGGCGAGGTTGCGGCTGGTGTCACTGCCGACGTAGTCATCGGTAAAGCAGCCCAGGTCGGGATCTACCCACATGGCGAAGAAAGTGCTGTCGATACTTTCCACCGCCCGGTTGATGAGCTTGTAGCGCTGGAAAGTCATGTCGTTGATCTCGTCATTGGTGGCGTAAGCGAAGGCCTGCACCTGCACTTCCATTTGGATGGGATCGCCCATGGATTGGGCGTGGATATTGCCGTTGTCGTTGTAGATCCAGAAGATCATCTCGTCGGGGAACTGGGGGTCGTCTTCGCAGCCCCGGATTTCGATGACCGGAAAGTCGCCGTCGAGGGGATTGTAAATTTCATCGCCGTTTTCATCCCAGAAACCGGCCAGCCCCTGTTCGGTATCGGGCAATTCGAACTGGTGAACGTCAAAGAAAAAGGGATTGCCGCGGGCGGGCCAGCCCCGGATATCCTTGGGAATGTCGGCCGGATCGTATTCGGTATCGTTCAGGCGGGCGTTTTCGAAGTTGCGAATATGCTCCTGTACGCTTTCCCCCTGAACGACGAAGAAGCGGTCCCATTTGGCGCAGGTTTCCTGATCGACTTGGCCGGTATTGGGATTCAAGGGACCAGGCCAGAAATCGAAATCGCCGGTGGCGCGGCCGCTAGTCTGCGCGGCCACTTTGAGGTTGCCGGCCGGGTCGACGCCACCCAGCCATACGGAGCCCGAAAAGATAGCCGACACCTCGGGCACGCCCGGCGGTACTTTCGGCACCACGTAGCGGCCGTCGTTGCCGTTCCACCACACGTCGCCCCCCGTGAGCAGGCGGGCGCGCACGTTATTCACCGCCTGGTCGATTTGGGAGATGGCGTTGTCGCAATTTTCCCGGAAGGAAATCTCGTCGCGCGGGCCACGCTCCGGGCGATCCGCATCGTTGCGGGGCGGATCAATGTGCGCAACGGCCAAAGTGCAAAAGCACATGGCGACTAGAAAGAGCAAACCGCTTTTTACATTAATCATGGGAAGTGTCATTATATCACGCATGTCGAATCACACTTTCGATTAGAAGTTGAGCCGCGCGCCGAGAAAGATCCGGCGCGGCAGGCTGAAAAAATTGGGGTTCAGGATACGCCACTGATACGAAGCCTGGTAGGCTTGCACCTCCCGCAGGGAATTTTCGATGGTCTGGAGCTTGTCCAATCCGTCAGGGGATTGCAAAAAGCCGTCGTCTTGCGGCGAGCCGGTGGCGGTGTAGACATTGAGCACGTTCTGCCGGTCGAGCAGATTGGATACCCGCACGTACACGTTCATGCCGTAATCATCGGCCACGGTAAAGGTCTTGTCCACCCGGAGGTTAACCGTAAAATTCCAGGGCTTACGCGCGCCGTTAATCGAGCCCGCGGTGGTGGCGCCGCCCAGTTCCTGCGGCGTTAAGGTAGCGGTGAAGGGGCGCCCCGATACCGCAATAGTCTGGAAGTTGACGCCAAAGTTGGACAGGATGTCCGCATTGCCGATGCGCGGCCCGTTATAACGGCGGCCGGCGCCGTAGCGAAAATCGAGGTTGGCGACCAGGCGGTGCCGCTCGTCAAAGTTGAGCGGGAAAAGCGTGCGCAGGTTGCCCTCGTCGGCTACATTGATCTGGGAGAAGGCATTGGAGCCGGTGCCGTCGGCAAACTGCAAAGTGTAGTTGGCGTTGACCATCACGTTGCCGGTGCGCCGCAGATCGTACTGGAAGGTAAACCCTTTAACCGTGCCGAAATCCTGGTTATCAAAAGTCGTATACTGACTCACCAAGGGCACCGGAAAAAAGGTGCGCACCTGGATCATATCCCGCAGTTCCTTGTAGTAGGCGGAGAGTTTGATGGCCGAGGTAGCCGAAACCCGCTGCTGAAAGCCGACCTCGTAGTCAATCGTACGCTCCGGCAGCAAGTTGGGATTGTTGGTGACGTCGCCCCGCGCCTCGTCGGTAAAGTAGAAATAATCACGGGCGGTGGCGATGGTATTGGAGGGCGGGCGTTGCACCAGGATGTCGTAATGGGCGAAGAAATTGGCGTCTTCGGAAATTGGAAAGGAAAAGGCCATTCGCGGCATGACATTCACCTGCGCTTCGTAATCCTCAAAAGAAACACTTGGATCGAAATCGCGCGATTTGATAAAGTTATTGTCTTCCTGCACCCGGCTATCCTGATACCGCGGGAAGACCAGATCCGACTGGAAAAACTGAGTGACGTTGTTGATGGGCGTGCCGTTGCCCTGGAACCAGTCGTCACCGTTGCGATACGCCTGCACGGCGGTGCCGGTTTCGTCGAGGTAGACCTTGAAATCGCGGTCGATATTGCCGGGGCGATCCCCGCCGAAGCGATCGTGGTATTCGCCGGCGCCCATAATTTCGTATAAGGAATAGTTGTCCTTGAGCACCTGGGTGTTGGCGTCATAGCGATCCACCCGTACACCGAGGCGGAAGATGATGTCCCGGAAGGTAAATTTGTCCTGAATGAAGGCCGCCGCATAGACGGGGCGGTTGGGCGCTACCGGAAAGGTGCGCACGCCACTGGCGTCCTGGGCGGTGAAAAAGTCTTCGAAATCGCCGTCGTATTGTTGCCCCAGATAATCGTAACCGAAATAACTCAGCACGCCCTGGTCGTTGAGCTCTTTGGCCGAAAACATATCCAGACTGAGCTGATCGGGCGACAGCCCGTCGACGTTGACGTATTCCTTGAGGCCCTGCCCGGTGACTTCCCGTACGGAACGAAAAAACTTGGCATCCGCTCCCTCGGTGATAGCCAAATCGAGCAGGGGCACTTCGCCGACATCCGGGATCATCATCGTGCCCACCGTATCGGCATTTTCGGCAATGCCTTGAATGTGATTATTGGCCTGCTGACGCGCGATGTCCCACAACGAGATGGGCGCCACCGTATACCCACGGTTGATGCGCTTTTCAAACATGAATCCAAACTGGATGTTGTGGCGGCCCTGGTCGGAGCCTCCCGGCACCAGGTCAAAGGAGCCTTCCCCGTTGACCGTGATGCGATCGCTTTCACCGAAGCGGGGCGTGCTATACACGACGCCGACGTTCTGGTGGAAGTTCCAGGAGTTGGTGAAAATTCCGGAAATCGTGCCGTTGGGAGCGATGAACTGATCGCGGGAGAGCAAATTACCCGCATTTTGCCCGCCGGTGATGATGAAGTTATCGATCTGTGGGTTGAGGGCGTCCCCAAAGTCGATATCCATGGCTTTGTTGTAGTTGGCCAGCACGGGGTTGACGTTGCCCGGGCTGTACCCGCGCAGCACCTGGCGGTAGTCGGTATGCACCAGATCGAATTGCTGGGTGTCTTCGTTGAAGACGTTGGCGAAGGTGGGCGCCCAATTGATATCGAAATTGCCGACGTAGCCGTAGTCGAAATAGTTGAAGTCGTGGCGGTGGTCGAACGTTTCGGATTCCGTTTTTTCGTAGCCGAATTGTAGGGTATACAGGGCGTTGCGAATGACCCCCTGCGGTCTGGCCGCCGCCGAGCCTTCTCTTTGCGATTGAGATTGCCCGCCGAGGCGGTGGCGGAAGCGAAAGTTGCCCCGGTAATTGTTGCCGGTGGTGTATGGGTTGTTGTGGCTGTTATACACCCGCCAGTTGATGGCCGAAGTGCTGCCGGCGCGGGGGGTAAAGCGGTCTCGCACATCGCGAAAGAAGCCCGTGAAGGTAATGTCAATAGCGTCACTGAGGCGCGCGTCGAGTTTGCCGGTGATGTCGTAGCGGCGGAAATCTTCGAAGGGTTGGGCATCGAGGGCGTTGACGTCGTCATCGCCCAGGAAATCGGCCGCCACAAGGGCGCTATTGGCTACATTGATGATGGGCTCGTTTTGCAGGTCGGCGAGCACGTCATCCTTGACGCGGTAGATGGGTACGGCCGGCGGGTCGTCGTCTTCGTTATAGGTGAAGCGGCCGGCCAGGCGGAAGCCGAGGATGGATCGCCCTTCGTCGTTGCGCAGGATGGGCCCGCTGAGGTTGAAGCCCACCAGGCTATTGTTGTAGGCATCCAGATACTGGGAAGATTCCAGTTCCACGCCGCCGCGGAATTCGTTGGATGGCCCTTTGGTGGTGATGGAGATGATGCCGCCGGTCACGTCGCCGTAGCGAGCCTCCACGCCGCCGGTGATGACCTGCAGCTGATCGATTTCGGATTCGGGGATGATGTTGCCGGCGCCCTGCACCCGGATGCCGTCGACGTAGTAGTCGGTGGCGTTGGAGCGCGAGCCCCGCACGGTGATGTCGTCGCCCTCATCGGCCGAAGAAAGGCCGGCGGTGGTGGCGGCCAGGGCGTTGATGTTCCGGGTGGGCAGGTTGCCGATTTGCTCGCTAGTGATGACGCCGCCGGAGGTGGTGTTATCCTGTTCGATGAGGGGTACTTCGTAGCCCACAACTTCAACCTCCGTGAGAAAGACGCCGCCCCCCGTGCCCAGCTGCACGTCGAGCTTATTGACTTTGCCCGCCAGCACCTGCACCCCGGTGACGCGCTTGGGCTGGTAGCCGGTATAGGAAATCTCGGCGTCGTAGGTGCCCGGATCGATGGAGACGCTGTAATTGCCGTCGAGATCGGTATTGGCGCCGGCAGCGAGAACGTCGTTCTTGTAGAGGGCTACACTGGCGTAAGCCAATGGCTCGCCGTTTTCTTCATCGGTTACTTTGCCGGCCAGAGAGGTTTGCGCTTGTAAAGCGGCGCCGGCCATCAGTAAAAAGCAAAGGATGCGTAGAGTTCTTGCCATGTAGTGTCCCTTTTAAGTTGGCTGAAAGGTGAGCGTGGGTAACGCATTTGTCCTGAAGCGGAAAGGCTTCGCCGGGAAGGCCGTTCCGAACACAATGTTAAACATTTTTCGCCAACCCGAATCGCTTCGCAGCGGCCTAATTATTGAATACGGATATCTGGTTTTACGGTTGCTTTGATGGGCGGGTATTTGTAGCGTTCCGAACGCTAAGCTAGTACACTGTGCAATAAGTAGCTTTGCGCTTTGGCAGTGTCTTTTGGCGAAAG
>CAYWHT010000128.1:0-871 GCA_964458135.1 uncultured Saprospiraceae bacterium
CTCTTACATTATTTACTAGCTGTCGAAACTGAATCATCTTCATTGAGCCGGAGCTCCAGGAATTCGGTCTTAAAGCCCAGCTTTTGGTAGAGCTTTAGGTTGGAATTGTCGGGACGCACGTGAATAGCTACATCCCCATTGGCGTAGTGGATGGCCTTTTTCAACAGTTCCTGAAAGAATTGATCGTCATCCTGGTATTTTTCGTGCAATACCAGATAAACGATAATGTACTTCGAATTATACCCCTCCATGCCGGTCTGGTTGACTACCATCGCGGCGACGATGTCTTCCTCTTCGTAAGCTACGATGACGTAGCCGCCGAAAGAAGGCTTGCGCTTGAGCGCGTAATCCAGGGCTTCCTGAATGTTTTCCTGCGTGACGTTCCCAGCATGTTGACAAAGAAAGCGCATGACGGCGCGTTTCTCCAAGGGGGTCATGTTGGTGTAAGCGTCAAACAGCATGACGTTGCGGCCCATAATGAAGCAGCGTTTTTGAATTTCTGTTGCTTTGCGCACTAATTAGGAGGCATCTTCGCGGGCCGCTTTGCCGGCTGGCGGCGTTGCGCTTTCCGCCGAAAAAGCGGCCTCCCGAATATACCCCCTTACTTAAATGCCCGAAGCACTAGTAAGGAGATGACGAACTGAACGAGTGGATACGATTCAGGGAAAATACGTCTTTGGGATGGAGGTTCAGGTGTGTGAAAAGCACTTATGAGCGGCTATCTTACATTTTGGTATTAAATTATTGGTTTTTCCCGGGAATAGAAAACTATTTGGTAAATATTATGATGATATTATTTGACAGAAAGTAATTATAGCCCGCCAAGTCAGCATTCACAAATTTTGGGTTGACGGACTATCGTGCGCGGCCG
>CAYWHT010000128.1:881-9251 GCA_964458135.1 uncultured Saprospiraceae bacterium
ATCCTGAGGGTGGCCTTCAGGAGCAACCCCACTTCCCTCTGGGGATACGCCATGGCGCTGGCGGCCCTTCTGGTGGCGGTAATGGCCCCGGTTATGTGAGCCGCGGCCGACGCAGGAGGCCGGGTAAAGTTGGTAACGCATAAGCTTTGAATAGATTTCTTTTTTATGAGATACACCATTATCCTGTTCGTGCTGGCCTTCGTGTTAGGCCCAAGCTGGGGGCGGGCGCAAGATTTGGAGAAGCCATCCAAAATTGACTCATCCTTACTTACTGCCCGGGAGCCGGTAGCCTGCCTGATCGTGTTGCGGGAACAGGCCGACCTTTCCCGCGCCCGGGCGTTGCATGCCAAATCGGAAAAGGGGCGCTCGGTGTTCCGCACGCTGCGAAAGACGTCGAGGCGAAGTCAGGCTTCGCTGCGCGCTTTACTCCAAAATTGGGAGGCGCCCCACCGCTCTTTTCTGATTGTCAACGCCATTGCGGCCCGCGTGGACCCTGGCTTGTTGCCGGCGTTAGCCCGAAGGCCGGAGGTAGCCCGCATTCAACCTAATCCCTGGGTAAGGCTCGATCTACCGGTACCGGAAAGGGGGAATATTAGGCTGCGCGAGGGTATCGAATGGGGGATCCGCCAAATCGGCGCCGATTCGGTCTGGGCTCTGGGTTATCGCGGTCAGGGCGTGGTCATCGGTGGTCAGGATACCGGCTACGAATGGGAGCATCCGGCATTACGAGAGCAATACCGGGGCTGGAATGGGCAATCGGTCGACCACAACTACCACTGGCGCGACGCCATCGACAGCATCAGCCCCCTGCACAACGATTCGATTATCCGCCCGGAGCTCAACCCTTGTGGTCTCAACGTCAAAGCGCCCTGTGATGATAATAACCACGGCACCCACACCATGGGCACCATGGTAGGGGATGACGGAGCGGGTAATCAGATCGGCCTAGCGCCCGGCGCGCAGTGGATTGGCGTACGCAATATGGAACGGGGTTTTGGCTCGCCGGCCACCTACCTGGAAGGGTTTGAATGGTTCCTGGCGCCCACCGACTTAAACAATGAAAATCCGGATCCCGATCGCGCCCCGCACGTGATCAATAACTCCTGGGGCTGCCCACCCTTTGAAGGCTGCAATCCCGACAATTGGGAAATCCTCAATACGGCCATTAACAACCTGCGAGCTGCCGGCATTGTGGTGGTGGCTTCGGCCGGCAATGGTGGCGAGAGCTGTTCTACGGTTGATGACCCACCCGCCATTTTTGCCGGAAGCTTTTCAATCGGAGCCACCGACGAGCGCGATTCCATCGCTCCCTTTAGCAGCCGGGGGCCCGTGAGCGTGGATGGTTCCAACCGCCTCAAGCCCAACGTAGTAGCGCCGGGTGTGCGGGTGCGCTCGGCCGTGCGCAATGGGCAATACCGCAGCTTTTCCGGCACCAGTATGTCGGGGCCGCACGTTGCCGGCCTCGTAGCGCTGATGATATCCGCTAACCCGGAACTGGCCGGACAGGTAGAGACGATCGAACGCATCATTGAGGAAACCGCCCTGCCCATCCCCGCCACGGCGCCCTGTTCGGGCAAAGCCCCCGGCGCCGTGCCTAACTTCACCTACGGGTACGGCCGCATCGACGCCCTGGCGGCAGTCAAACGCGCTTTACAAGTGACCAGCGCCGGCAATCCGGTGGCTAGCGCGAAAGTCACCGTCTTTCCCAATCCAGCCAGCGGATCGGTCATCTTCCAAACCAATGGATTACAACGGGAAGTACAACTCGAAATATTTGACGTGCACGGCCGCCGCTTGCAAAGGGCGCAGTGGACGCCCGCCAGCGGGGTGTTCCGGCACAGGCTGGATATCAGCCGGCTGGCGGAAGGGTTTTATTTTTATCGGCTGCAAGGAACAGAACGATCGTTCAGCGGACGATTGGTGGTCCGATAAAGGAGGCGTCTACTCTTGCCCCCTCTCCCGAAAAAACACCATGAACACCACCGCCGCCAGGATGCCCACTCCCGCCGGAATTCCAAAGATATAGCCCCAACGATGGGTGTTATCCGCCAAGGTAAAGTACTCGACGATCTCCCCGGCGAGGTAAGCGCCTACGAGTGCGCCCACCCCCAGCGTCAAAAACGCTACGAATCCCTGCGCCGTACTGCGCACGTGCCGCGGCACCTGTTGGTCGACATAAATCTGGGAGGTGAGTACCGAAAAGTTGAAGGCGACCCCGTGTAACAGGATGCCGAGATAAATCATCCAGTTCAGGCCGGGCGTTTGGCCAAAGGCAAAGAGGGCGTAGCGCGTCCCCCAGGCCAAAAAGCCGATGCCGATCATCCATCTGACGCCCAGGCGGGTGAAAAAAAAGGGAAGCAGCAGCATGATGAAGATCTCCGTAACCTGCCCCAACGCCATCTTGCCCGCCGGGTAACGGATGCCCAATTCAGTCATATAGGGATTGACAAAACTGTAATAAAAGGAGGCCGGAATACTGATCAACGCCAGGCAGGCCACCAACAATGCAAAAGACCGCCGCCGCAACAGCGCCCGGACTTCGGGACCAAAAAAGCCGCGTAGCTTGTTTTCCCGAACCTCCGGCTGCGGCGGCGTGTAGGGTAGGGTGCGGCAATACAACGCTAGCGCCAGGTTGCCCGCCGCCGCCATCCGCATCGGGTAGGCCGTGGGCTCCAACCCAAAAGCACTGATGATTACGCCCGCCACGATCCAGCCTATGGTGCCCCACACCCGGATGCGCGGAAACTGCTGCTGCGGCGTGTCCAGGTGGTAGAACGCCAGGGCGTTATTCAGCGAAAGCGTGGGCACAAAAACAAGGCACTGTAAAATCATCACCGGATAAAACCAGGCAAAAGTATCCAGCAATGAAAGCGCTGCGAGGGTGAGGCCGGCCGCCAGGAAAAGTAAACTCAACAACCGCTCGATCGCAAAAAAACGATCCGCCAGCAAACCCAGCAAAAATGGCGTCACCGTAGCCGCCAGCGCACTCGAACTGTACACCAAGCCAATCTCCCGGCCCCCAAAGGCCAGGCCGTGCATTAGGTAATTGCCCAAAGTGACAAACCAGCCGCCCCAGGTGAAAAACTGGAGGAAGAAGAGGAGGGAGAGCCGGCGGTAGAGATGAGGGGGCATAATAGTGGTCAGTTGTTAGTGGTTAGTCGGCCTAAATCTAGTTGGGTTCATGATTGTGCAACACCTCAGCATAGCCACTAACTACTAAAAAAACCTTAATTTTACAGGATCAGAGCAAAAAGTAAAATCCAAACAAGCTGCAACGCACCAAACCATTGCACATGCGTTTACACAATATCGTCAACAAGGACGAACTCAAGCGCCGGGTGCAGGAAAGTGACGAAGCCCGCCTGACCCTCTCCTTTTACCGTTACCATCAGCTCGAAAATCCGGAGGCTTTCCGGGACGAGCTCTACCAGCGTTGGCGCCCACTCGGGGTCTACGGGCGGATCTACGTGGCAAAGGAAGGCATAAACGGGCAGATTTCGGTGCCCGAGGCTCAATTTGCAGCCTTCCGGGAAAATATGTACGCCATTCCCTGGCTCGACGGCCTCCGCCTGAATATCGCCATCGATGACGACGGCAAGTCTTTTTACAAACTCAAAATAAAGGTGCGCCCCAAAATCGTGGCCGACGGCCTGCGGGAGGACCAGTTTGACGTCACGCAACGCGGACAATACCTGGATGCGGAAGGCGTCAACCGTTTAATCGAAAAAGGCGATGGGCTGGTAGTGGATATGCGCAATCACTACGAAAGTGAAATCGGCCACTTCGAAGGCGCAATCCGCCCCGATGTGGAAACCTTCCGGGAAGCACTGCCCCTGGTGGAAGAGATGCTGCAGGATAAAAAAGAGGAAAATATCCTCCTGTACTGCACCGGCGGCATCCGCTGCGAAAAGGCCAGCGCTTACTATCTGCACAAAGGGTTCAAAAACGTTTACATGATTGAGGGCGGCATTATCGAGTACGTCCGCCAGTGCCGGGAGAAAGGCTTGCCCATCAGATTTCGCGGCAAAAACTTCGTCTTCGACGAGCGCATGGGCGAACGCATCGGGGAGGAGGTTATCGCCCACTGCCACCAGTGCGGCGCCCCCTGCGACACCCACGTCAACTGCGCCAACGACGCCTGCCATATCCTCTTTATCCAGTGTGACGACTGCGCCGGGCAATACAATCATTGCTGCTCCCAAAAGTGCGCCGAATTTAAAGCGCTTCCCGCCGAGCAACGGGAAAAGCTCAAAGCAACGACCGAATTTAACGGTACTAGATTTGGAAAGGGACGGTACAAGGGGCTTGGTGCTACCCTTTGACTTTTCTCATTTTCCACCAAAGCACCCGCCGCCCGTAGCGCTTGGCCAGAAAACCGAAAAGCAGAGAAGTGAAAAAAGAGAATAAGGCGTACACCAGTATAGGTTTGGTGATCTCGTCGTGGGCGAGCAAATTACTGGTGACGAGCAGGGCGAGGGCCGTATTTTGCAAGCCCACCTCGATGCCGATAGTTGTAGATTGCAGGTTGCCCAGGCTACTCAGGCGGGCGAAGACATAGCTCCCCAGCATGGAGCCCAGGTGCACCAGCAAGGCGTAGGGCAAAATGGCGAAGATATCCGCCCGGGTAATGCCCGTACCACCCATATCCCCATCCGCAAAAAATTTGATGGCGAAAACGATGGCCAATAGCGCCACGTTGATGTATTTCAACGGTTTTTGCAGGCCTTCGGAGAGATTGGTGAAGTACCGGTGGAAGAAAACCCCCAAAATGGCCGGTAGCAGGACGATGAGCAAGACATTGCCGATCGTGGACAGCACCGGCAAGCTTACCGTTTGGCTGTTGCCGAGAAAAAATTCCAGGCCCAGCTTGGCCAGTAACGGAATCGACCCCAAGATGAGCAAGCTGTTGATGCTGGTCAACGAAATAGACAGGGCGACCTTAGTGCCCAGTAGGTAGTTGATAAAATTGGAAGTAGTACCCCCTGGGCAAAGCGCCAACACAAAAATGCCCATCTTGAAATAGGGGTTGAGGTCGGCCAACCAGAGAATGCCGAAAGCAAATAATGGCAAAAAGACCATCTGCATGCCCAGCCCGAACAACAGCCCCCGGGGATACTGAAATACCTGACGAAAATCATTGAATTGCAGCGAAGAGCCGATGCCGAACATGATCAGCGCCAGCACTACGTTTATTAAAATATCGGCTATCTCCATGTAATTGGTTAATCGCTTTCCCGGTTCAGCGAGATATAGCGTTTGGGTACGGAACACTTGAAGGCGGGGAAATGATTTAGAGCTTTTCGGTTAGTAGTGGGTAGTGGGGCATGTACTACGAGGCACTAGAAACCCACTACCCACTACCCCCTGCTACTTCCTCAGCCCCGGGTTCCGCTGCAAAAACTCATTATACAAGCGGATGTGCCGGTTATCGAGCGGCACCTGGTAGCCGTCGATGAAAATGTTGCGCACCTGTGTTTTGGTTTCAAAGGGATCGCCGTCGGTGACGAAGAGGGTGGCGTCCTTGCCCGCTTCGAGCGAGCCCAGGCGATCATCCAGGCCGAAGATCTCGGCCGGAACGATGGTGACGGCGCGCAAGGCTTCCGCTTTGCCCATGCCGTAGGTGGCGGCAAAGCCGGCGTTGAAGGGCAAATTGCGCACGTTGGCCGTCTCGTTGGTGCGAATGGCTACTTTGACCCCCGCTTGCTGCAGGAGCCCGGCATTGCGGTAGGGAAGGTCGTAGCGGTCAGAAGTGCGTGCCGGCGTTTGGAGGACGGGGCCAGTGACGACGGGTATGCCCGCTTCGGCAATCTCCTCGGCAACGCGCCAGCCCTCGGCCACCCCGGTGAAGATGACCTTCTCCAGGCCCTTCTCGTCCACCCAGGCGATAGCGGATAAGATGTCCTGCTCCTTATCAACCTCGATGAGCAAATGCATCTCATTGCGCAACACCGGCAACATGGCCGCCATCTTTTCACTGTATTCAAACTGCCGGCCCGGATCCTCCTGAGCGGCGGAATCCAGGCGGTGGTAAAACAAGGCCTCTTCCCAGAATTCGTTGAGCTCCCGCAGGTTTTCTTTATTGGCTTCTTGGATTTCCTCCATACTACGCCGGTCATATTGGCTGCGCGGTCCCGTGCTCGGAAAGTTGAGCACCACGCCTTTAAAGCCACAGTACATCTGCTCGGGGGTGTATCCCAATAAGTTGATCAGGGCGGCGGTGCCCGGGAAGGGGCCGCCGGTGGGTGCGGTGAGCACGGTAGTGACGCCGTTGGTGCGCGTCACCGGGATGGCGACCGAGTTGGGGTTGACGGCCGTCAACGCCTGCATCTGGGGCGTGTAATCCCCGATCTCGTTATAGTCTTGCGTCAGCGAAATGGAACCGACCTCCTGCAAGCCCAAACGCGTGCCCCCATCGATCAGTCCGGGATAAACACTCAAGCCCGAACAATCGATTTCCTCCGCCTCATCCGGAACGTCGACCTCCTCTCCCAGAGCTTCGATCTTGCCGTCGCGAATGATCAAGGTCCCATTTTCGATGGTGTCCTCCGTAACGGTGACGAGCGTGGCGTTGATAAGCGCAAAGGTTCCTTCCTGCGGTTTGGTCAAGGGCTGCCCCGCCAAGGGTTGCAGGATGCCGCCCGCTACTAAAAAGGTGAATAAGATCTTTGTTATAGTGAATTGCATAATAGTGTTTTTTAATTGAAAAGCCGTTTCCGGCAAAACCAAAAATTGGAGCTTGTTGGGAGTTTGCTTTGATGCCGAAAATGACCAGATTGGGGTGCTCACGAAGCCGTTTTTGTGCCTCTATGGGGCGAAAAAATGGGGAAGTGAGGTTGCATAGATGGTCATTTGCAGGTCAAAGGGCAAGCTCCCAACAAGCCCTTAAGTCGTTCAACTTCGATCAATACCCAAACAACTGTTCCCGTACGCCCTGCATGCAGCGATCATGGTCGTGGCGGTCCAGGATATAGGCTGCCGGGACGGCGTCTTCCGGATCGACCTCGAGGCGCATGTCATCGGGATCTTCGTTGATGTCAAAGCGGACGATACCGTCGACGATGGTCATCTGCGGCACGGTGTAAATGGAAAGGGGGTGTTTGTCAAAAATGGCGATATCGCCGTCTTTACCTTTTTCGATGGAGCCCACCCGGTCTTGGATACCCAACTGCCTGGCCGGATTGATGGTAATGAGGGCCAGGGCTTCCTCGTCGGTCAGGTTGCCGTAACGCTGCGTCTTGGCGGCCTCGTGGAACAGGTGGCGGATGAGTTCGCCGCTGTCGGAGTTGATGGAAGTGACCACCCCATTGCGCGTCAGGATGGCGGCGTTATAGGCGGTTGAGTAGTAGACCTCAAACTTGTAAGCCCACCAATCGGAAAATACCGAGGCGCTCGCCCCGAATTCGGCCAGCTCGGGCGCCACTTTGAAACCTTCGTTGACGTGTTGGAAGCAAATGCGGTCGACGCCGAAATCTTCCAGTACGTTCATCAACATCAGGATTTCGTCGGCCCGGTAGGAGTGGCAATGGATGATGATCTCGCCACGCAGGATGTCGGCCAGCACTTCCATGCGCCGATTGTATTGGGGAGGCAGGGCTTGCGGGTTATCTGCCTTTTTTTCTTCGTATTCGGCCCAATTATCCATGTAATCGCGGGCGTCTTGAAAAGCTTCGCGAAAGATTTGCTCTATGCCCATCCGGGTGCGGGGCTGAATGCCGCGACCTTCCCCATGCACACGCATGGGGTTTTCGCCGAGCGCGAATTTGATGGTTCGCGGAGCGCCCTCCATGCGCAATTCGTCGGGATCGTAGGTGCCGTAGCGGTGCTTGATGGTTTCGCATTGCCCACCGATGGCGTTGGCGGAACCGTGCATAGCGTGCGAAGCGGTAACCCCTCCGGCCAGGGCCCGGTAGATGGAAATGTCGAGCGGATTGAGGGCGTCTTCGGTGGATACTTCCGCCGTGACTGGGTTGGTGGCTTCGTTGACCGCATCGAGGGCGATGTGGGAGTGGGCGTCAATGATGCCGGGCATGACGTACATCCCCGTCGCATCGATCTCCCGCATATCGCCACGAGCGTTTAGATTGCTGCCGATCCGGTCGATCTTGCCGTCGATGATCCGGACGTCGGCGTCCTCCAGTGTCCCGTTGGTGACGGTCAGCACCGTGGCGTTTTTAATCAATAGGCTGCCGGTCTCCTGGGCCAGGACGGCAGACAGCATGCCGATGCTTAATAGAAACGTCAATATGAATGATAACCTTTGCATGGTTGAATTGATTTTTGATTTTTGATTTTTGATTTTGGATTAAATGCTTAGGATGAGTTGGTTTTTCACCGGGATTCCGTAATCCAAATATAGCCCGCCAACCCAAA
>CAYWHT010000129.1:0-671 GCA_964458135.1 uncultured Saprospiraceae bacterium
GCGCCTGCGCGTCTCCTTCCTGCGGGCGCCCAAGCCTGGCGAGCATTTTGGCTTCCCGTGACGAAAGATCCATGCATAATCCGGGTTAAGCTGTTAGCCACGTAATTATCTAACTTTTATTTAAAATCCTATATATTCAGATATTAATTATTTACCTTGCCCTTACTAACGGGCTGTTTTTCAGTCAAAAAAATTCCGGGAGCTTCCCGGTACGGTTTAACTTACTGTTACGTGGCGAACCCCTCCCATGGAGGTTCGCCATTTTTTTTGATAGGAACTTTTTCAATGTATTTGTATCAATTTTGGGAGAACGCCCGTTTATACCTAAGTAGGGAGGCTATAGCCCGTGAACAGAAAATAGAAAAAGGCGAAAACACGTGACAGCACCCGGATGGGAGGGATTCGCCAGAATGGGCTGCTGCCTACATCAACCATCGAAAGGGAACCTTTTGATTTGAGAACCCGCTGAATTTCAGTCAGCATGCGGTCAATGTTGAGATGATGGGACGCAAGGCCAGTGACCACAATGTGGAAGGAATCCGTCGGGAAGGGCAGCTGCAGTGCATCGCCGCAGGTCAGTTGAATGCGGTGATCGCCGGCGATTGCTTTGATTTCTTCTTTCCCCCGGTGGAGCATGGCCTCCGTGATGTCCAGACCGATCAGCTGGTTTT
>CAYWHT010000129.1:681-9187 GCA_964458135.1 uncultured Saprospiraceae bacterium
CCCCTCACCCCCTCCCCACTCCCACACCCCCCCCCCCAACCCGAAACGCAAGCGGGGATTCTTCTGGGGGGAGCGAATTACCAGGGAGACCTGGTGGAAACACTGGCGCCCATTCCGGCGGAAACCAATTTGGCTTACGGCGGCTTTATCCGGGCCAATCTTAACAGTGTCTGGGCGCTGCGATTGCGCTTTGCGCACGCTTCCATCACCGGAACGGATGCTAATTTTTCCGACCCGCGTATCGCCGAGAACCGCAATTTCAGCTTTCGCAATGACGTTACTAGCGGTGCGCTCCTCTTGGAGTGGGATCCCTGGGGTAAGCTCAGATATCCCGAGCCGCGACAGTTCCGCAAACGATTTACGCCTTTTTTATATACGGGTTTGGGAGGTATATACCACGATCCGGTCACCAATTTTGGAGATAATGGCGTGGGGATGCTTCCCGAAGAAATGATGGACCAGAATGAGGAGGTGGGCCATTTGCGTTTTTCCTTGCCGGTAGGTGGGGGCGTCAAGTGGGACCTCAGCCGCCGGTTGATCCTGGGGGCGGAGTTGAGTACGCTTTATGCTTTTTCCGACATGCTCGACGGCATCAGCCACAGCGGAAATCCGGATACCAACGATTGGTATTGGGTGGGCGGTCTCAACCTTTCGTTGCGTTTTGTGCCCCGGGATACCGACGAGGATGGGGTGCCCGACGACGAGGACAAGTGCCCCATGCTGGCCGGTAGCATTTCGGCGGCGGGCTGTCCGGATAGGGATGCCGATGGCGTGGAAGATGCCGAAGATGTTTGCCCGGACGTAGCGGGAGCGTTGCGCCACAATGGTTGTCCGGATTCCGATGGGGATGGCATTATGAATTTATTGGATCAATGCCCCCAGGCCTTCGGTTACGAGGCGACCAACGGCTGCCCGGACCGGGATTACGATTGCGTTGCCGATGCCGAAGACGACTGCCCCGATACCGAGGGGCTCCCCGAATTTAGGGGCTGTCCCGACTCGGACGGCGATTTGGTGGCCGATCCGCTGGACCCTTGCCCTAACATGCACGGCGCCTACGAAAATGGGGGATGCCCGCTTCCGGATACGGATTGCGATGGCGTGCTCGATCGCGATGACTATTGTCCCCGCCTGGCGGGCGAGGACAGCATGACGGGTTGCCCCGATTCGGATCGGGACGGCGTTATTGACCGGGAAGACCGTTGCCCGGAGCTGGCGGGAGAAGCCGCTAATAAAGGATGCCCGGAATTGGCGGAAGCCGAAAAGGCCGTCATCGAAAATGCTCGCCGGCAAATTCGCTTCGAGACCGGAAGCGCTATCTTAACCGCCGATTCCAAAGTGGTTCTGGACAGTATCGCCAAAGTGCTGCGCAAATACAGCCACTACGGATTGCGTATGGAGGGGTATACCGACAGCGTCGGGGATGACGATGCCAACCTGCGCCTTTCGCAGCGCCGCGCCAAAGCCTGCTATGATTATTTGCTCTACAAAGGCATCGGCCCCAAACGATTGCAATACGCGGGCTACGGTGAAGCCAACCCCATTGGCGATAACCGCACCTCCAGAGGTAGATTACAAAACCGCCGGGTGACCTTCGAACTGTTTTTACTGCCCGGTCAACGCCTCGGTCAGGAATAAATAGTGGCTTTTTTCCGATTTCTGCGCCCCAAGACCCTTCGACTTCCCCAAGACCAGAGAAGCTCTTAACCCATATTATACATGGGTTCGCGGTAGATTAATTCATGCATAATCCGGGTTAAACCACTGTCCCAAACAACTATTTTATAACATCTGGTAAAAGTCCATCTCATGAGACGACGCTTCACAATTATCCTTTCTCTATTATTTACCGTCGGGCTGTTGCAAGGGCAAACCGACTACCAATTGGGGGTATTTCTGGGCATGAGCAATTACATCGGCGATTTGGCTGCCGAACCCCAACTCAGTGAAAGCGGGTTTTCCGTTGGGTTAATGGGAAGTTCGAATATCTCCCGGAAATTTAATTTACGCGCCAACTTGCTCTACAATGAAATTCAGGGCAGTGATTTCAATTTCCCCGAAAATGAAGAGCGCATCAACCGCGGCTTTTCTTTCGAGTCGACCATCGTAGAGCTCTCGGCTACGGTGGAGTGGGAGCCCTTTGGTCGCAATCGCTATCAGTCGAATGCCGCCGGCCGGATTCAATTTTCCACCATCATTTCTCCCTTTCTTTACCTGGGAGGAGGGTTGTCTTTCGCCAGCACGGATCCAGATTTTTCCAATAGCCCCCAAAGTGGCAATTCCGGCATCGTTATCGACACCCAGGGCGGGGATACGTTTACCAACTTCACCATCCCCTTCGGTGCGGGTGTGAAATTTGACGTTACCGAAAAGGTGCTGTTCGGTTTGGAAATAGGCGGGCGATACGGCTTTACGGATTACCTGGATGGCATTAGCGAGGCGGCCGATCCAACTGACGATGACTGGTATTTTACGGTCGGGCTTAATCTGGCCTACCGCATTAAGAAGCGCTCTCCCTATTATTGGTAGCTTCCGTAACCGCCCATCAACTTATCATTTCCGCCACTTTTGGAACGCCTATCGTAGCCGGCTCGGCTATGACTTCCAGGGTTTGGGTTTGGCTAAGCTCGTAATTAATGGAAGGGTGGGGGTCGATGTAATAGACCGGCGCATCAGCGGGAGCGTAGCCCACCAGTCCGGCGGCCGGGTATACCTGCATGGAGGTGCCAATAATCATTACCATGTCTGCTTCGCAAATGGCCATAGCGGCATCGTAGAGTTTGGGCACCGTTTCGCCGAACCATACCACGTGCGGCCGCAGCTGGCTGCCCAGCTCGCAGGTGTCGCCGAGTAGGATATCCTTTGGCCAGTGGTAGAGCAAGCGTTCATCGGCCGTACTACGAGCCTTGACCAACTCGCCGTGTAAGTGGATAATCTGACGGCTGCCGCCCCGCTCGTGCAGGTCGTCGATATTTTGGGTGATGATCGTGATGTCGTACTGGGCCTCTAGCTCGACGAGCGCCAAATGGGCCGCGTTGGGCTGTACGTCTAGCAACTGCTTGCGGCGATCATTGTAAAATCCGAGCACCAACTCCGGATCGCGTTCCCAGGCTTCGGGAGTGGCTACTTCGTGAATGTCGTAATTTTCCCAAAGCCCGCCGGCTTCCCGAAAGGTTCGAATACCGCTTTCCGCGCTTACGCCCGCTCCGGTGAGGATGATTAATTTTTTCATAGTTGGTGGAATATAGTGTTCGTTTCTTCTGGGCCGGGTTAAAAAGCCCCTCTGCGGCTCATCTCCCAGGCCCATCCCATATGCTCTACGATATCTCCCGCCGTCATGGCCTCGGGGCTTTCGCTATCGGCGGCCAGGTCTCCGGCCAGGCCGTGCAGGTAAACGCCCAGGATAGCGGCGTCGAGGGGCGTATACTTTTGGGCTAGCAGGCCGGTTAAAAAGCCCGTGAGCACATCTCCGGCGCCGGCGGTGCCCATGCCCGGATTTCCCGTACTGTTAAAATAAAGATTTCCTGCCGGATCTGCAATGGAAGTATGCCCTCCTTTGAGCAATACACATAGTTGATGTTCCTGGGCTTTGCGCCGTTGCAGTTCCAGGCGGTGGAAGTGGTTATCGCTGGGGCCGAAGAGCCGTTCGAATTCTTTGGGATGGGGGGTGAGGATGCTGTGCTCCGGTATTTGCTGCAGGGCGCCGGGAGCTTGGGCGATGATGTTGAGGGCGTCGGCATCCAGAACGAGGGGCTGGTCGGCTTTTTGAAGCAGGTCCATTACCGCTTCCCGGGTCATCTTGTTTTGGCCGAGGCCGCAACCGCCGCCGATGGCGTCGTAGGGATCCAATGGAGGTACGGTGGTGACTTCCAGTTCGTGTTGATCGATGCTGGCCATGGCCTCGGGCGCCGCCGTTTGCAGAATGCTTAGCCCGCACTGCGGCAGGTGGGTGGTTACCAACCCGGCCCCGGCGCGCAGGCAGGCGCGGGAGGCCAGAACGGCCGCCCCGATCGAACCGTATTTACCCACGATGAGCAAGGCGTGCCCGTAGGTGCCCTTGTGGTCAAACCGGCCCCGCCGCTTGATGCGCTTCCCGGCCATGCTTGCGTCGATGTAGTAATTGGTGCTTTCAGCCTGATCGATAAACGATTGGTTGAGGCCGATACCCCTGACTTCCCACTTGCCAACGCGGGCTTCGTTTTCCGGTAGCAAAAAGGCTAGTTTGGGCAATTGAAAACTTAAGGTGTAGTCGGCCCGGATAGAGGGGCCTTCCGTGAGCTGATCCGCGAACACGCCCGAAGGCATATCAATCGCCACCCGCGTCACCGGCTGTCGGTTGAGGTGTTCCAAGAGCTCGGCCCAGTAGCCTTCAACGGGACGGTTTAAACCGGAGCCGAAGATGGCGTCGATGAGAATGGCGCCGTCGGGCAGTGCGGGCATAGCGTCCCCTTTGTGAATTTCCAGCACTTCTACGGCCCTCCAGCGAGGAAGCCGTTCCATATTGATGCGGAAATCTTCCGAGGTTTTTTCACTGATTTTGACCCAGTAGATCGTAACGGAATACCCTTTCTGGTGGAGCTGCCGGGCGGCAACCAGCCCGTCGCCCCCGTTATTGCCGATTCCGCAAAAGATGCACAAGGGGCGCTGAGGATCATCAAAAAGATGCGTGAACCAGTCGACAAAAATACCCGCCGCACGCTCCATCAAGTCGATGGAAGCGATGGGTTCCTGCTCCATGGTGAAAGCGTCGAGCTGTCCGGTTTGTTGGGCGGTAAGAATTTTCATGCCATTCGTAATTATTGCGCTTAATGAGATTAACCCGGATTATGCATGAATTGATCTATTACGCGGCGCAAATGATTGCCATTCAGTACGAAAAACTCATGCATCATCCGGGTTATAGTCTGACAACTCAGGATTTGTGAAAATATGACGCCGCTATTTTTTCGGCTGGCAAGGCGGAAAACGTAGGCATAGCCTAAGTTCTGTCGAGGCTTTCCAACGCAGCAAGGCGGAACTCCGAGGAGCGAAGCGACGATCAGCGAAGCTAAAAAGAGCAAGTCAGAATTCACAAATTTTGGGTTGTCAGACTATAATTAATGAGTATTCATGCTGCATCTGAAGTTCATAAAACCTGAAACTCCCTTTTTGTGAAGGCAGGCATCCGTTGGATGTTTAGCCCGGTCTTGGTTTTTATTGTCAGCTCTATTGGCTCAAGATAGCAAAGCCCGCGGTCCCAGGCTCACGCCCGCCCGTTATTCCTACGATGTAACGGGTAGGAACAAAGAAAATCATACCTTTAATGTCTGGGGCATTCATACTTTGCGCGAAGCAGGCGCTCACCAAATTGGTCTTTGCCCCATGGGCGTAAGGTTGAAGAATGTGAACAGCGGAAAGTAAGGGGATCGCATGGCCGGCGCCCTACACTACAACTGCTCCCCTACCGATCGCTGGAATTAAGAGATGCAGGCTATTCTGCACCAATACCATCAATACCTCATGCAGCAAACCTATTTCCAGGACCTCCTCGTCATTGAACTGGCTAGCGTGCTTGCCGGTCCGGCCGTGGGCATGTTTTTCGCCGAATTAGGGGGCAGGGTCATCAAAATCGAGAATAAGCGCACCGGCGGCGATGTCACCCGCAATTGGAAAGGCCCCAAAGAGGAGGCTGAAGCTCCATTTTCCGCCTATTACGCCAGCGTGAATTGGGGTAAGGAAAGCCGCCTGGTGGATTTGACGGAAGCGGCCGCTCAGCGGGAGATTGCCGGGCTCATCCGGTCGGCGGATATTGTGATCAGCAATTTCAAACCGGCTTCCGCCCGGCGGTTGGGGATGGCCTACGAGCAACTCAGTGATGCCAATCCCCGGCTGATCTATGCTGAGCTGACGGCTTACGGCGAGGCAACGGCTCGTCCCGCTTTTGACGTCATCCTGCAGGCGGAGGCCGGTTTTATGTTTATGACCGGAATGCCCGGCGGCGCTCCGGTGAAGATGCCGGTGGCGCTCATTGATTTACTGGCGGCCCACCAATTAAAAGAAGGTATTCTGCTGGCCCTGCTCGAGCGGGAGCGTAGTGGGCAGGGCAGTCTGGTGCGTACTTCCCTGTTGGCGTCGGCCGTGGCCGCGCTCGCCAATCAGGCCGCCAACTGGCTGATGGGTGGGCATATCCCGCAGCGCATGGGTAGCGCCCATCCCAACATTGCGCCCTACGGCGATGTGTTTGATACGCTGGACGAAAAGCCGCTGGTCATCGCGGCGGGCACGGAACAGCAATTCCGCGCGCTGTGCCGTCAGTTGGAGCTGGAGGGCTTGGCGAGCCAGCCCGATTTTGCGACCAACGCCGCACGGGTCAGGCGCCGGGCATCCCTTTACCGGCATCTGGCGCCGGCTTTCCGACAACGCAAACGATCGGAATGGCTCGAGCTGCTCGGAGCGCAGGGCATCCCGGTGGGCGCCATCCGCAATATGCAGGAGGTATTCGAATGGCCGCAGGCGCGCAATATGATTTTGGAAGGCGCGCTGCCGGATGGCCGCGCCAGCCGGGTGGTGCGCACCGTAGCTTTCGAGTGGTTAAAAAGAGCCAAAAACACGAAATAGGGTAGGGGATTTACCGTTACTTTATAAGGACGGTTGTTTGGAGCATTGAGCGCCGCAGCCGGCCGGCATCCCAAAGATTTCCCAAAAATGAGCCGAATGCGGAAGTTTGTTGTACTACCCTTGTTATTGTGTTGGATTCCCTTTCTGGCTAACACCCAAACTTACCTGGGCTTATCGGGCGGGGGCGGCTTTCCCGCAGAGGTGGCCTTTCGGGGAGGATTGCAAATGGAGCGTCAGGTGAGTGAAGTGCTTTACCTGCGTGGCGCTTTGGCCTTTTTGCAGATTGAAAATCCCGACGTCGTGGCTCTTCTACCCCGGGATAAACAATACGTACAGGCGGTGATCAGCTATTTGGAATTTCCCCTTCAGGTAAAGTTGCAGTTGGACATGGATGTATTTTCCATTTACGGATTGTTGGGGCCGCAAGTAGCTTACGGTACGGGCTTGAACACCACCTTCCGGCTGGACAACCGTTACTTTGGAGAAAGTTTACGCGTGCGCGACTGGTTGAGGGGTTGGGATCT
Source organism: uncultured Saprospiraceae bacterium (assembly GCA_964458135.1). Taxonomy (GTDB): domain Bacteria; phylum Bacteroidota; class Bacteroidia; order Chitinophagales; family Saprospiraceae; genus CAYWHT01. The sequence goes on from CAYWHT010000129.1 coordinate 7,803, forward strand.
CGGTCTGGTGAGTGGTATGGGCGTCGAGAAAACCATTAGCGAGGGGAAAAAGATCTTTGTGGAGTTTCGTTACCAAATCGGGTTGCTCAATATCAGCAGGCAAGCGTCTAGGGAAGCCTTTAACCAGGGTAAGGCGGTCAATATAGGCTTTGCCGTTCCGTTGGGCAATAAAAAAGGGTGATGAAAACGCCTGGCGTCTTCATCACCCTTCTTTATTGCGGCTACAACAACCGTTAGTTCCCGAGGCATTAGTGGTTTTGCTCGCCGTTAGTTTGTTCCTTATTCTTCATCTGTTCGCCCAGTTGCTGGGAAGCCGCAAAAGAGGTAACCATCTGCGAAAGCATGTCACTGGCGGCCGAAGGAGCGTTAGGCAGGAGAATCAGGCTGCTGTTATTGTTTTCACCCATCGATTGCAAGGTGTCGTAGTGCTGGGTGACTACGATAAGCGCGGAGGCTTCCTGAGAGTTGATGCCTACCCGGTTGAGCACTTCAACGGATTCTTCGAGACCTTTGGCGATCTCGCGCCGCTGATCGGCAATACCCTGACCTTGCAGGCGCTTACTTTCAGCTTCGGCCCGGGCTTTGGCGACGATGCGGATGCGATCGGCCTCGGCTTCGTGTTCGGCGGCCCTTTGGTTGCGTTCCGCGGCGTTGATGTGGTTCATGGCCTGCTTGACCTCCTGATCCGGATCGATGTCGGTAACCAGGGCTTTAATGATGCCGTAGCCGTATTCATTCATCGCTTCTTCCAGCTCCCGGCGAATCGCTACCGCGATATCGTCCTTGCGCTCGAATACGTCGTCCAGCTTCATCTTAGGCACTTCGGCGCGCACCACGTCAAAGACGTAGGCGGTGATTTGCTCCTGCGAGCTTTCCAACCGGTAAAAGGCATCGTAAATGGCGTCCTTCAGCACGTGGAATTGTACGGAAACCTTTAACCGCACGAATACATTGTCATAGGTCTTGGTTTCTACGTTCACGTCGAGTTGCTGCACGCGTAAGCTCATCCGGCCCGCCACCCGGTCAATGAGCGGTATTTTGAACTGTAAGCCGGAGCTTTTAATGCTGTGAAAGCGACCGAACCGCTCCAAGATGGCGGTGGTCTGCTGCTTTACCGTGAATATTCCCGATAAGACAATGAATATGCCGATGAGAATCGGAATAATGATGGCTGTTTCGAACATGTTGTTTTCTTTTATTAATGATATAATTTACAAACATTCCAGCTCCCCCGCCAGGTTTTTCGGATAAATAATTTTGTTTGGATCGATCTTGGAAAGTGGAGGAGGGGAGGAGTTGAGGAGTGGAGGAGTGGAGGAGTGGAGGAGTGGAGGAGTGGAGGAGTGGAGGTTTTGTCATTGATTTCACATTGGGTTTTGGAAAGG
>CAYWHT010000130.1:0-9172 GCA_964458135.1 uncultured Saprospiraceae bacterium
TTTACTCCGCCCACCCCTTCGGTCGGGTAAACCTGCCCGTTCGGTCGGGTAAACCTTGTCTAACCAAAAAATTGCTAATTTTCGACTCAAAGACCAAACCCGCAATGGGTTCATTCGCTATTCACCATTAATTCCCGGCTCTTTAGCCTGGTAGTGAACATCCACTACTCATCATCATCCGATCCCTTCTTCCCGCATCAATTCCAATCCGTAATTTCTCAAAGCATGGATAACGGGTAGCACCTGCTTGCCCTTATCGGTTATGGAATACTCCACCCGGGGCGGTACTTCCGGAAACACTTTCCGGTAGACGTATCCATCTCCTTCTAACTCTCTCAGTTGTTTGGTGAGCATTTGGTGCGTGATTTTGGCGTTGGCTTTTTCAAAGCTGCGCCGCAATTCATTGTAACGCCAGGTTTGATCCTTAAGTCGCCAGAGGATGGGGATTTTCCATTTGCCGCCGATTTGATCCAGCGCAAGCTCAACGGGGTTATTAAAGCGCTTTCCTCTGTATTCGAAGGTGGGCATGTATTAATTATTTGTTAAATCGCTGCGGTCTTTTCCAGTAATCTGTTGAAAATCAGACACGCTCACTTTAAACAAAGTTACTAATCTGAAAATGCATTCTTTCCAAAACTTTACTTCCGGCTTAGCTTAGGCCCAAAACGGAACATTCGAAGAAATTTAACAAAAAATTGAAGAGCCATGAGCGCAATAGTAAACGTTTTGTTTCCCGATCATCCCAAGCGCATCCTGATCATTGCTTCCAATCCCGCGATGAGTGAGACCACCGGCTGGCCCATCGGTTTTTGGTACTCCGAACTCACCCATCCTTACTGGGAATTTAGGGGTCACGGTTACCAGGTGGAAATCGCCAGTCCCCAGGGAGGCCCCCTGCAAGCGGATGGGTTTAGCGATCCCGAGGATGCTAGTGGATACGCCGCGGATGACTTGATCAGTCTCGGCTTTAAAAAATCCGCAAAACACGCCGCGCTTTTGCAGCAAACTAAAAAGCTTAGCGCAATTAATCCGGATGATTATCACGGTATCTTTATGGTGGGCGGTCAGGGGCCCATGTTTACCTTTTACCGGGATGAAGCCCTCCATCGCTTCGTAGCCGAATATTACGAAACGGGCAAACCCGTGGCCATCGTTTGCCATGCAAGCTGTATCTTGCTGAAAGCAAAGCTTTCCAACGGAGACTTTCTCGTAAAGGGAAAGACTTGGACGGGATTCGCCAATAGCGAAGAAGCCTATGTCGATCAATTCGTCGGCAAAAAAATCCAGCCCTTCTGGATCGAAGAGGAGGCCAAGAAAATGGAAGACACCAATTTTATTGTCGATTCGATGTTTCGCGCCCACGCAGTCCGGGATGGCAACCTGATCACCGGTCAGCAACAAAATAGCGGCGCGGCGGCGGCCCAATTGGTTATTCAGGCGCTAGGGCAGTAGGATTTGCGAATTCTTATTTTCCGACAAGCTCTTACCCATTTTCCACCAAATTCACGAAGTATATGCAAATCACCATCATCGGACACGGAAACGTCGGTAGCGCCCTGGCGCGCAGCTGGGCGTCAAAAGGCCACCACCTCATCATCGGTACGAGGCGGGAGGAAGACGAAGCTGCCGGTGAGTTGGCCGAAAAAGCCAATATCTACCGCCAACCCATGGCGGAAGCGGTCCAACAAGCTGGGGTTGTCTTGGTGGCTACGCCGCCTACCGCGGCCCAAAGTATCGTCGATACAACAGGAACGATGAAGGATAAAATACTCATTGACGCGACCAATACCATTGGCAAGGGCCCCGAACCCTACCGCACGGCATTCGAGTTATTTCGAAAACGTACGGAGGCAAAAGTGGTCAAATGCTTTAATACAACGGGCTTCGAAAATATGGAAAATCCGGTTTACGGCAATACGGCGGCCGATATGTTCATGGCCGGCGACAGCCCGGAAGCTAAGCAAGTAGCACGCCAACTGGCGCTGGATGCGGGCTTCGCTGCCTGCTACGACTTCGGTGGGGATGATCAGGTGGAGGCGCTGGAAAAATTGGCTTACGCCTGGATAAATCTGGCGATCTTCCAAAAGCATGGTCGCAACATGGCTTTTAAATTGCTTCGAAGATAAGGGCGCCTCACTGAGCGGGAACCGGCGGAACTTGCGAGCGATGACCACCACCAAAGAAGAACCGCAGCCCAAGCGCGCCGTTCATATCGAATTCATCGATGGGATGGAAATTGTACATCGGGGCGAATTCGACGAATAAGCGCAGCATGCTATCGTGAAAATCCGAGGCTAAACCTACCGGAAAACGCAGGGCAATATCTTCCCGGGCGTCTTGAAAAACCGTACGTACGCCAGCGCCGGCGTAGAGGGCGTCCAGCATCTTACTTCCCGAAAACATACCCGGAAAATAGCGCAAATAACCGGAACCGACCTGAAAAAATCCCCCGGGAGAAAACGACCACGCCAGATTGGTTTGCAGAGAATTGATGGAATCGAGCCGGATTTCACTACTCATGCCGGTAGGCTCACCCAACACCAGCCCCAACCCAACAGGGTGGATTTGTTGGGCCGATAGGGCAATGTTGCCGGCCGTCATGCATAAAGACAAGACAATGATCAAGGGAAAACTCCGTTGCGCAGTTTTTTTCATTCGGTAGTCGCTTGTTTAGGCGGAAAAGCTATTTCGGGGGGAGACGCTTGGCTTAAAACTGCCCGGCGCTTACAATCAAATAACCAACAATATGCAAAAAATGCAGCAAAATCCAAACAAGTGCTCACTCAATATAAAACCGAGCGCCCAGACCGATATTAAAATCCAGATCGGTGGAAGGGGCGAGATCCAAAATGGGAACGGCCTCGATAAATAAGTCGAGCGGCGCGCCTTCGAAATGGTAGGCCGCTCCGAAGGGGACTCGAACCCCCAGTTCAGCATCCTCTTTAAGCACAATCTTCGGGCCTACTCCAAAATAAAGTGGGAGCTGACCGCTATTTACATTCGCAATGGAAAAATTATGCCTTAGATAATCGGCGTGGAGATGCAAGAAGCCATCATCGTCGAAAGACCAGGCCAGGGCGCCGTCGATGGCGCTTTGATCATCCAGCCAGATTTTTGTGCTTATCCCGGTCGGTTCCCCCAGAATCAGACCAACTCCCCAGCCGTCCATCTGAGCCTGCAAGATAGAAGAGGGCATAAAAAGCGTCAGAAAACTTATCAAGGTAAGGGTGCGCATAAACGGGATCCATGCATTCATTTGCCGGTTTTCCTTTTTAAAATACAAAGGTAAAGAGGATCTATACAGTAACGCCTTTTCCCAACATTTCCTATCTTGCATCCCACCAAAATAATTTGGCCAGGCGGATAAGCCCAAAAAAAGAAGACTCAGCGGTTGTTTGGGCGCGTTAATACTCTATTTTATGCACAACAAGCTGTTCGGCCTGATTTACCTGCTTATTTTTATTAGTTCGGGCTGTAACTATTCGGCCGAAATGGATAATACCCAGTACGATCAGTATCCGGTATACGAAGGAACGGACCTTGGCGTAACCTACACTTCCCAACAAACGAGCTGGCGGCTATGGTCGCCCCCCGCTACCGATGTCCGGCTGCGCCTTTACGAAGAAGGCATCGGCGGGCAAGCGTTGAAACTGATCGATTTGGAGCGGGATCTAAAAGGAACCTGGCAGGGCGCGCTGGAAGGAGATTGGGAAGGTTATTTCTACACTTTCCAGGTACGCATCGCTGGGAAATGGCTCCGGGAGGCGCCCGACCCCTACGCCCCGGCCGTGGGCGTTAATGGCCAGCGCGGAATGGTGGTCGACCTGGATAAAACGAATCCCGAGGGATGGGAAAACGATCGGCGCCCGCCTTTAGCACAGCCAACCGACATCGTCATCTACGAATTACACATCCGGGATCTTTCCACCCATCCCAGTAGCGGTATTCAACACCGCGGCAAGTTTTTGGGATTAACCGAAACCGGCGCCCAAAATCCGCAAGGATTATCTACCGGCCTTGACCACATCAAGGAATTGGGCGTCACCCATATCCACCTGCTGCCGGTTTTTGACTTTCGTTCGATCGATGAAACCCGCCTGCAGGAAGCGCAATTCAATTGGGGATACGACCCCCAAAACTATAATACGCCGGAAGGCAGCTACGCCACGGACCCCTACGATGGGCGCGTGCGCATCCGGGAATTCAAACAATTGGTGAAGAGCCTGCACGATAATGGTCTGCGCGTAATCATGGACGTGGTCTATAACCACACCGGCGCTACGCAGAACTCCCTTTTTAACCAACTCGTCCCGGGCTACTATTATCGCCAGGATTCCCTTGGCCGTTTTTCCGATGCTTCCGCCTGCGGGAATGAAACGGCTTCCGAGCGCCCCATGATGCGCAAATTCATGGTAGAGTCCTTGCTCTACTGGGCCAAAGAATACCGCATTGACGGTTTTCGATTCGATTTGATGGGCATTCACGATATCGGTACGATGAACGAAATTGCCAGGCAATTGCACCAGCTGGACTCCACCATCTTCCTGTACGGAGAAGGTTGGGCTGCAGGGCCCAGCCCCCTGCCCGAATACCAGCGAGCCCTCAAACGCTATACCTACCATTTGGACGGCATTGCGGCTTTCAGCGATGATATCCGGGACGGCGTCAAGGGGCCCGTTTTTACCCCTTCCGAACGCGGCTTCGCAAGCGGCAAAACCGGCACTAAGGAGAGCATCAAGTTCGGACTGGTCGGCGCCACCGACCACCCCCAAATCGACTACAGCAAAGTAAATTATTCCGACAAACCCTGGGCCGAGCATCCCTGCCAAAGTATCAATTACGTCTCAGCCCATGACAACCACACGCTCTGGGACCGGTTGGCCTTATCCGTACCGGACGCTTCGGAAGCGGAGCGCATCCGCATGCATCTTTTAGCCAATGCGATTGTTCTGACTGCACAGGGGGTGCCTTTTTTACACGCCGGAGTGGAAATGCTCCGCACCAAAGAAGGGGAAGAAAACTCCTTCGAGTCGCCCGATAGCATCAATCAGCTCGACTGGAATCGCAAAAGTACCTACCGGGAAGTTTTTGAATTTCATCGCGCATTGATACAATTGCGAAAAAAACATCCGGCTTTCCGGATGATGCGGCAATCACAAGTGGCCGAGCAGCTGGAATTTTTGCCCACGGAGGAGCCCAACCTGCTGGCTTTCTTACTGAAAAACCACGCCAATGGGGATTCCTGGAGCAACATATTGGTAGTATTCAACGGTAAGCGGGAACCCGAAAAGATGGAATTGCCATTGAAGGGGCCCTGGACGGTCGTGTTGGAAGGAGAACAAGTTAACGAAGGGGGGCTATACCTTTACCGCCGTCCCGAATTGGAAATTCCCGCCAGCTCGGCCATGATCCTCCATCAATAACCCTTGCCGGTTCAGACAAAAAGTAGGGTAATCCAATGAATGTTTTAGGCCGAATCGTCTGTGGGCTCTTGCCGATCTTACTGATGACTGCTTGTCAGCCCGCGGACTCCAATAAAAGTCAAACCGAACAACTGTTCAACCTGGAATACATCCGGGATACGACGCCATTGTTCAGGCTGGGCGCCACCCGCCGTATAGATTCCATCTTGCTTTGGGTCAAAGCCATTGAAGCCAATCAACCCAACCTGATCAACCGGGGGCCGGTTACCGTGGAAAGAGCGGATCGAACCTACGCGGTTACCGCCACCCTGCGAAACGAACAAGCCATCCAACGCATTTACTGCCAGTCGCAGGGCGGGCGCCGGCAATCCTGGTATTACTTTACGGATAATTACCTGGTGCCGTTTTACCGGGAGGTGGTGCGTTTGCCCGGCGGTAAATACTACGAAAATCAATTTTGTTATTACGATAACGAAGAGGTCCTGCTGGCTCAAAGCCGGGTGGCGGCCTCACGTGCTGCCCTTACTACCCAGCGTTTTGAGGATTATGAGCCGCAAAGAGAAAACGATTTTCGCCTCGACCCCGCCTCGGTGCGCCGCTCCGCCCTGGACTTTATTTCGGGGCAGTAGGGTAGGCCTCCTTTGTGTAGATGTTTCGTCAAAAAATAAAGCGATCTTGCAATACAAAAACTTTAAAACAACCTTTGCAGTAAAATAAATTCACTATGCGATATCTAATTGCTTTTATCATTTACACCCTGTTGCTGCCGCTTCTAGCGGTGGGGCAAGACCGTAATGCGGATTTGCTCGGCCTGCGAGTAGACGTCGTTTATTTGGCTTCTGATTACCTTAAAGGCCGGGAAACGGGTAAAGAGGGCGAAGAACTGGCGGCCCGCTATATGGCGCACCGCTTTGAAGAAATCGGTTTGGAGCCCGGTGGTACCGGTGGAAGCTGGTTTCAGAGCTTTGACTTTCAGTTCAAACCCAATCCTCACGGTTCCGGAGAGGGGGAGTCCCGGACTGGAAAAAACGTGCTGGCTTTTCTCGATAACGGAGCTCCCAGCACGGTAATTATCGGCGCGCATTACGACCACCTTGGTTTAGGGGGCTTTAATTCGCTTTACGAGGGGGAAGCCGCCGTGCACAACGGCGCCGATGACAACGCCAGCGGAGTTGCGGTCATGCTACGCCTTGCCGAAGAACTCAAAAAGGGAGAAGCCACCAATAACAACTACCTGTTCATCGGCTTTTCGGGAGAAGAATTGGGCTTGTACGGCTCCAAGTATTTCGTAGAACAACCCACCCTCGACCTGGAACAGGTCAATTACATGATCAATATGGACATGGTGGGGCGCCTTTCGGCGGATAAAACCCTTGTCATCAATGGAGTGGGAACTTCCCCGGTCTGGAAGGAAGTACTACCCGGGATCACCGTGGGGGGCATCCGGCAAAAAAACACCGATTCCGGAGTGGGGGCTTCCGATCATACTTCCTTCTACCTCAAGGATATTCCCGTGCTACACTTTTTTACCGGCGTGCACGACCACTACCATAAGCCGGAAGACGACGCCCGGACCATCAATTTCGTCGGTATGTTGCAAGTTTCCGATTTCATCCTGGAGCTGATCGAAAGGCTCGATGAGCGGGGGGCGCTGGAATTTACGCCCACCAAAAACGAGCAACGACAAGCGGCCAAGTTTAAGGTAACCCTCGGCGTAATGCCCGACTATACCTTCGGCGGGGATGGCATGCGCATCGATAGCGTACTCGATGACCGCCCTGCCGACCAGGCAGGCATCCAGGATGGTGATGTCGTCATCCGCATCGGCGATACGCAAGTAGACGATATCTACAAATACATGGAGGGGCTGGCCAAATACGAAAAGGGCGACCAAACGATCGTCCTCGTTAAACGGGGAGAGGAGACCCTGGAATTTACCGTAACCTTTTAGGATCGCTTCTTTATTCCCGCCGGAGAAAAAGTTTTAACTTCCACGGATAATGCAAACGAAATTCAAGATCCTTATGCGATTAACCAATGCATTGCTGATTCTGGCGTTGGGCCTGTTTGCCGGGTCGTGTGGGCAGGCCTCCTCCGGTGAAGAAGCCGGTACCGGCCAGAGCGGTAAAAAAAGTTCCGGCGAAACGACTATCGATCAACGGCTGGAAAAGTACGTGCCCGTACGGCTAACGGCCGATCTGGAGGGTTTGAGTGATCAGCAGAAAGAGCTGGTGCGCACCCTGATCGAGGCGGGAAAGATCATGGATGAGTTGTTCTGGGTGGAAGCCTACGGCGATAAAGAAGCTTTGATGGAGCGCTTGCCTGACGACCGGTTCCGCCGTTTCGCCAAGATCAATTACGGGCCCTGGGACCGCCTGGCGGGCAACGAGCCCTTTGTGGAAGGAGTAGGCCCCAAACCCGCGGGCGCCAACTTTTACCCCGCCGATATGAGCAAGGAGGAGTTCGAAGCAGCTGAGCTACCGGATAAAGCCAGCTTGTATACCTTCCTGCGCCGTAATGACGAGGGCGACTTAATGACCGTGCCCTACCACGAAATGTTTGCCGAAGAAGTGCGGCAAGCTTCCGGTTTGCTGAAGAAAGCCGCCGGATTGACGGAGAACGACGCCTTCCGGCGCTATCTGGAAATGCGGGCGCAAGCGCTGCTAGATGATCAATACCAGGCCAGCGACTTTGCCTGGATGGATATGAAAGACAATCCGATCGATCTGGTGTACGGCCCCATCGAAACTTACGAAGATCAATTGTTCGGGTATAAGGCCGCCCACGAGTGCTACGTGCTCATCAAAGATATGGAGTGGAGTGAGCGTCTGGCCCGGTACGCAAATTTTCTCCCCGATCTGCAGGCCGGGCTCCCCGTACCCGCTAAATACAAACGGGAAAAGCCGGGACGCGAAGCCCAATTAAACGCCTACGACGTGGTCTTCTACGCCGGAGATTGCAACGCGGGCAGCAAGACCATCGCCATCAACCTCCCCAACGATGAAGCAGTGCAGTTGGAAAAAGGAACCCGGCGCCTGCAGTTGAAAAACGCCATGCGCGCCAAATTTGACCAAATCCTGGCGCCTATTTCCGAAACTCTCATCGCCGAAGATCAACGCCGGCATATTACTTTCAACGCGTTCTTCAGCAATACGATGTTTCACGAAGTGGCCCACGGTTTGGGCATCAAGAAAGTCGTAGGGAAAGATCGCACCGTGCGGGAAGCCTTAAAAGAACACGCCTCGGCGCTGGAAGAAGGCAAAGCCGATATTCTCGGCCTCTACATGATCCGGCAACTGCATGCCGACGGGGAGTTGAAAGGCGATCTCATGGATTACTACGTGACCTTTATGGCGAGTATTTTCCGTTCGGTGCGTTTCGGTGCTTCTAGCGCGCACGGCAAGGCGAATATGATCCGCTTTAATTACTTTTTAGAAAACGGCGCATTGGAATTTAATGCGGATAAGGAAACCTACCGGGTAAATCCCGAAAAGCTGGAAGCTGCCACCGCTTCCTTATCCGAAAAAATCCTCACCCTGCAGGGAGACGGTGATTACGAAGGGGTGGCGGAGTTGGTACGCTCGAAAGGCCTCATCAAATCCCAATTGCAAAAAGATCTCGAAAGGCTGAACGAGGCCGGCATACCGGTGGATATCGTCTTCGAGCAAGGTGTAGAGGTGCTCAACTTGTAAATGAACTCATTGCGGGTTTAGTAGTTGACCTCCAAATTGCACTTTTTTGATTATACT
>CAYWHT010000131.1:0-9035 GCA_964458135.1 uncultured Saprospiraceae bacterium
CGAAAAAATAGCGGCGTCATATTTTCACAAATCTCATGTTGTCAGACTATAGCTTCCACACATGGTTATTCAACCACTTCGTGTTTGGCCAAGCTTACAACTCTGAACCCCCGCATTGCATGCGGGGCTATTTGTATTGGGCCCTGCCGGGGCCCCTTGCGCTTACCGAAAGGATAGTTCCCGCCTTCTGTTTCCAAATATCAAGACGATTCCCCCTTCTCCCTCCAATACGCCCGCACCATCCGCAACTCCCCGTAACTGTGTTCCTCAAAATGCGCCTTCACCTCCGACAGGGGCGCCTCCGGATGCGCATCCAAGTAGGCCTCGATTTTTTCCACTGCCTCCGCCGCCATCAGGTCGTGAATATCCAGTTCGCCCTGACCGACGAAATGCGAGAGGTGCCCTTCCACGGTGGTGACGGCCAGCCCCCGCTCCTCCGCCACCTCGGCGATGGTTTTCCCCGACCGGAGTAACTCCAGGCTCACCTCCCGCGATTTGGGCTTGGGCGGCGGGATCAACTCCGGCTCCGGCTCGGGAATATCGTGTGCTTCCCGGTATTGCCGGATCATGGCCAACAGCTCGCCGCCGTACTTGTCGATGCGGCTTTTGCCGATGCCGTCGATCTGCTTGAGGCCGTCATAGGTGGCCGGCAGAACGTCCAGCAGGTGAAAGATCGTCCGGTTGGGCAAAACGACGTAGGCCGGCACATCCATCTCGTCGGCGGTTTCCTGGCGCCAGGCCCGCAGGCGGTCGAAAAGGGGGCGGTGCGGCACGTTACGCAGATCCTGACCCTTGGAGGAAGATTTCGAGGCCGAGGCTTTATCCACCGACTGGAAATCGAGATCGGCCTTGGCCTTGGTGCGGCGGTAGGCGGCGGTGGAAAAGCCTTGCTGCACCGCTTGCAAACAGGCGTGTTTGACGAATAAGGCTTTACGCAAGTCTTCCAAACCCTTATCCAGCGCTTCCCGCACCTTCTTGTTATCGGCAACCACGGCGATGTCTTTCGCCAGGGGCTGTAGTTGCCCGGCTATCTTTTGGGAGAACCAACCACTCCCCTTTTGGATCCGCTCTTGCAATTCGGCGCTTTCCTCCGGCAGGCCGCATTCCGCAAAGTAGCGCTGCAGTTGCCCCTGAAACTTTTGCGATACCGGCAGCAGTTCGTTTTCCAGCTGGACCGCCAGCTCCTTAAATTGCCGGAAAGCGTCCGGGTTGAGGTTGTGTTCGTGCTCCAGGAAGAGGCGGTTCAGCTTTTCGAGTACGCCTTTCAGGGACTTAAAGCCGAACAACTCGCGGATGAGGGCCTGCTGGTGATCCCGTTTGGCCTGCTCCAAATCTTCTTCTCCCGGCGCATTTTGCCCGGCTTCTTCGGAATAGCGCTGCACCCGGGCGTCCGTACGCACGCTGGAGGGAGCGATTTTGGAACGCAGCACGATGCCTTCGAAGGTTTTACAGCGGCTCAAAGCCACGTATACTTGCCCGTGCGCGAAGGCGGCCTGCGCGTCGAGCACCACCCGCTCGAAGGTGAGGCCCTGGCTTTTGTGGATGGTTACCGCCCAGGCGTGCCGCAGCGGGTATTGGGTGAAGGTGCCGACGATTTTTTCGGATACTTCTTTAGTCCGATCGTCGAGCGCGTATTTGGTATTTTCCCAATCGGCCGCCCCTACTTCGATGGGGGAATTATCGCCCGGGCACTGCACGCAGATCGCATCTTCCTTGATTGCCGTCACTTTGCCGATTTTGCCGTTGTAGTAGCGCCGCTCGCCGGAGAGGTCGTTTTTGATAAACATCACCTGAGCGCCCACTTTCAGCTCCAGCACTTCGTCGGCCGGGTAGGCGTGCTCGGGAAAGTCGCCCTCGACCCAGGCCGTAAACTTACTCGCCTTGCCGGGCAGGGCCTCCAGCTTTTGGGCGTTGAGCTGCCGGGCGGAGCGGTTGTGGGTGGTCAGGGTGATGTAGGCGTCTTCGTCGCGAATCTGCCCGTTGGGCAGGTAGCGGCTGTTGAGGGTGTCGAGCACCTCCTGGTCGATCTTATTGCTGCGCACCTTGTTGAGCAGCTTGATAAAGGTGTCGTCGGATTGGCGGAAGATATGGGTCAGCTCCACCACGACGGGCCGGGTCTTTTGCAAAGCTTTGCTGCTGAAAAAGTAGGGCGTATCGTAGTGTTGCTGCAGCAAGTCCTGCTCCTGGCCTTTCACCACGGGCGGCAACTGGTGCAGGTCGCCGATCATCAGGAGTTGCACCCCGCCGAAGGGGTGCAGCGGGTTTTTGAAGCGGCGCAACACCTCATCGATCCCGTCGAGTACATCCGCCCGCACCATGCTGATCTCGTCGATGACCAGCAGTTCGAGGCTGCGAATCAGATCGATTTTTTTGCCCGACATTCGGCGCTGCCGCGCAGCTTCCCGCGCCATGCCCGGCAGGTAAAGCCCAAAGGGCAACTGGAAAAAGGAGTGGATGGTCATCCCCCCGGCGTTGATGGCCGCCACGCCGGTCGGCGCCACCACCACCATGCGCTTGTCGGCCTCCCGCTTGATGCGGTGCAGGAAGGTCGTCTTGCCCGTGCCCGCCTTGCCGGTCAGGTAAATGCTCCGGCTAGTGCTACAGACGTACTCGTAGGCAAGCTCGAGTTCGGGGTTGGTTTGTAGAGCCATGGAAGACAGGTTTCTAGTTTCTGGTGGTTACCGGAACGCTCTAACACTTTTCGATTTAGTGAGCAATTTAATGCTTTTGGTACGGAGGTGGCAGGTAGGAATGTTTAAATTAATCAATCTACGGAATTAATGCAAGGGCAGGTATTGGTTAACTTGTCTTCCACTGGACACCTTCTTAGGGATCGCGTAACAATAAGTTACTCAGAATAGACGAAGTTATTTTGTGCGCTAACAAGGCAAAAAACGTAACCATAGTGGAGCTACGGTGAGGCTTTTTAACGCAGTTGGCGTGCAAAAAAACGAGTCTAAATGGGTAAATTATTTTTTTGCGATCCCTTAATATAATAAAATCTTATCCTACGAAACCCGCAATGGGTTCATAACAAAGGCGGTAAAGACGCCGAGGTGCTGAGATACTACGACGAACCCAGCTGGAACAATCCGGTCGTCCGCATCGTCAACGACCGGCGGGAGGACGTAGCTAGCAGTAATTATTCCCAGCTGGGCGTGGTGCAAACCATAACCACCGCACTCCGGCTACAGGGCGCTTCGGTTCCCACCTACCTACAGCTTTTACAGGAAGAACTTCAGGCCCGCCATTCGGGTGTGGAACAGACCGTCCTTTCCCTGTTTTGTTTCTGGACGGGCGAAATCGCCCTGGCAAATAAGATTAAAGGAGATCCGCGCGGAACCTGAAAGAATTTTATCGGGACCGAGGTGGCGGCGGCTTGGGACTGGTGACAGCGACCTCAAGGATGGAGGGCGGCCGGTTGGTCTACCTCCTCCTGGTCAAGAAGATCCAGGCAAACGGCAAGCCCGTCGCAATAAACCCGATATCCACCAAAGATTTCTCCCACTCAAAGTACCCCCGAATAACAATCAAAGTCAGCAAGCCCAGTAAATAAATGGCCGGCAGTACGGGATACAATGGCATCTTATACACTCCTTCACCCCCGGTTCCCTGCATCCGGAATTTAAAAAACGCCAGGGTCGTCATCACGTAGAAGAGGAGCACCGCGAAGGTCATGCCCGCCACAATATTTTCGAAATTACGACGCGCCAGCAAAATGACGATGGCCCAGACGCAATGCGCCATAATGGCCCGGGTCGGCGTGCGATATTTGGGGTGGACAAAATCAAACCACTTAAAAAACAGGCGATCACGCGCCATGGCGTAGTACACGCGCGGCGCCGTCATCATGGTGCCGTTGATGCTGCCCGTAGTGGAAAACATCACCGAGATGGCGATAAAGGCCGCCCCCACGGCCCCAAACAGCTCGATGCCCGTGGCCGAGGCCACCCGGTTGGTGGCGCGCACGCCCTCGAAACCGAGCACGTAATGGTAGAGGAAAATGGCCGCCAGATAGGTGAGCATCACCACCGCAATACCGATAAACATACTCCAGGGTATCGTCCGGCGCGGATCTTTCATCTCACCGGCGGAGTACCCCACCCGATCCCAACCCAGGTAGGAAAAGACGATCAGCATCATGGTGGCGCCGAAGCGGGCAAAAGGACCGAGTTCGGTGGCCGAAGCGGCCTGGGTTTGCAGCAGGTTGTCCTGGCCCTGGATGAGCAGGATGCCCGCCACCACCAGAAAAAACAAACCGCCCACCTTGATGATGGTCGAAATCCGCTGGTAGAAACTCGCCTGCCGGATGCCGACGTAATTGAGCACGCCGATCAGGATGATGATCAGGGCGCTAAGGGTGGTATGGGCCCAGTTGTCTAAAGGTTGAAAATACTCAAAGTAATCTACCGTGATAATCGCTAAACCCGCCGCCGGGCTGGTCCGGATGATAAATAACTGCGCCCAGCCAAAAATGAAACCCACGAAGGGACCAAAGGCTTTGGTCAGGTACACATACTCCCCGCCGGTTTCCGGCAATCGCGTGCCCAGCTCCGCGTACAACAAACCACCAACGTAAACGAAAAGGCCGGCCACCACCCACAACGCTACGATGGTCGTAAAAGAAGTCTGGTAACCGGCGATGATGTTGGGCGTAGAGTAAATGCCGGCGCCGATGGTGATGCCGATCAGGATGGCGACGCCGTCAAAGGTGCCCAGGGTGCGCAAGAGCCCGGGCTGTTTTTGGCTACCGGGAGACGGGGTGGTTGGCATGTTTTTGGTAATGATACGGTAAAGGCAGGGGGATTGCAATGGATAGTTAGGATTTTTGACTTGGATGAGGGAGGATTTGCGGGCCTGGCGGCCCTTTTCGATCGGCGGCCGGGATGGGCAGTATGGACGGGATGTTATTTTGCTTGTCGTGCTCTTACTCAGGTAGGATAGAATATCCTCCCATCCCGTTCCGGTTTTCTCCCCCACAATTCCTATCTTTCTCGGGTCTTCGATTCTCTCAGTCCGTAAATGAGCCTGCATGCAATTCGAACTCAACGCCGCCACCCGTCAACTACAGACGCAGTTGTCCGGCTTTATGGAGGAACACCTCTACCCCATCGAAGCCGAAGTCAACCGCTTCACACACCACCCCCAAAACGCCTGGCAATACTGGCCTGGCTTCGAGGACCTCAAAGCCAAAGCCAAAGCCGCCGGACTGTGGAATTTATTCCTGCCCAAAAATTACACGCCCTACAGCCCCGGCCTGACCAATCTCGAATACGCCCCGCTGGCCGAGCTGATGGGCCGCATCCGCTTCGCCCCGGAAGTGTTCAACTGCAGCGCCCCGGATACCGGCAACATGGAAGTGCTGGCCAAGTACGGAAGCCCGGAGCAACAGGAACGCTGGCTGCACCCCCTGCTGGAGGGTCAGATCCGCTCCTGCTTCCTGATGACCGAACCGGAAGTAGCTTCCTCGGATGCGACCAACATACAGACCGCCATCGTACCCGACGGCGACCACTACGTCATCAACGGACGCAAGTGGTGGGCCTCGGGAGCAATGAATCCCCATTGCAAAGTAGCCATCCTGATGGGTAAAACGGATCCGGAAGCCGAACGGCGCCGCCAACAAAGTATGGTCCTGGTGCCGATGGATACACCAGGGGTAAAGGTAGTGCGCCCCCTATCGGTCTTCGGTTACTACGATTCACCGGAAGGCCACGCAGAAGTGGTGCTGGAGGACGTTCGGGCGCCTCGGGAAAACCTGATTCTCGGCGAAGGACGCGGCTTCGAAATCGCCCAGGGACGGCTGGGCCCCGGGCGCATCCACCATTGCATGCGGCTCATCGGCATGGCGCAGCGGGCCCTGGAGCTCCTGTGCGCACGGGCGGCCGAGCGAGAACCATTCGGCCGCAAGCTGATGGATCAAAGCAGTATACGACAGGAAATCGCCCGTTCACGTTGCGAAATCGAACAGGCGCGCCTGCTCACCCTTTCCGCCGCCGACAAGATGGACCGCGAGGGCAATAAAACCGCCCGCGACCTCATCGCCATGATTAAAATCGTAGCGCCCCAGATGGCCTGCAGCGTGATCGACCGGGCCATCCAAATCCACGGGGGAATGGGCGTCAGCGATGATAGCCCGCTGGCCGGGTTTTACACCGCCGCCCGCGCCCTCCGCCTCGCCGACGGACCCGATGAGGTGCACCTCAATCAGCTGGGAAGAGATACGGCGCGGCATTACGCCAGATGAGGGAAATCGGGCCGAAATCCACGCTCCTAACGTTCAAATCATTACGCATGGCCGAATCGAATTCATCACTACTACCGGAAACACCGCTTAAAAATTATCTTCAAGACCAGGGCCTTATCCAGGATACCAGCAGTGCGCTATCCGTCCGTCAGTATTCCGGCGGTTTTTCCAACCTGACCTACCGGTTGGAAATCGAAGGCACGACCTTCGTTCTCCGGCGGCCCCCCGCCGGCGCCGTCAAGCGGGGGCACGATATGGGGCGGGAATACCGGGTGCTGTCCCACCTATTTCCCGTATTCCCAAAAGTCCCCAAAACCTACGCCTACACGGAGGATGCCGATATCATCGGGGCGCCTTTTTATTTGATGGAAGAAGTACAAGGCATTATTCTTTACGACCGGGAGGCTCGCCGCCGCAATTTATCCCCTTCGGAATTCCAAACCATCGCCGATCGCTGGCTGGACACCTTTGTAGCATTGCACAAGCTGGATTACCGGGCAGCCGGATTGGGGGAGCTGGGCCGCCCCGAAGGCTACGTCGAACGCCAGGTGCGCAATTGGTCGAAACAATACCTGCAAGCCGCTACCGAAGATATTTCCGAAGCCCAAAAAGTCATGACCTGGATGGCCGAACACCAACCCCAGGTATACGACCATAGCCTGATCCACAACGATTACAAATACAACAACGTCGTCTTCCAAGATGACAGCTGGCAATCGATCCGGGCCGTACTCGACTGGGAGATGTGCACCATCGGCGATCCGCTTATGGATCTGGGCACCTCGCTGGGCTACTGGGTGACGGCCAACGATCCGGAAGCGTTCCAGCAAACGGCCCAATCACCCACCGTGCTGGAGGGCAACCCGCAGCGCAGCGATATTGTGGAGCAGTACGCCCGCAAGAGCGGTCGCCCCATCCGGCACCTGACCTTCTACTACGTCTACGGACTCTTCAAAATCGCGGTGATCGTGCAACAGATTTATTACCGTTACCAGGCGGGGTATACGCAGGATCCGCGTTTCGCCAATTTGAATCATTTGACCCGGACGCTTTGCCGAATGGCTTGGACAGCAGTGGAGCGGGATGGGATTGATTAGGGCGTCAATCCGTCACCAACACCAACTTCCCCACCGACCGCCTCCAAGCGCCCCGGCAATGCACCTCCATTTCCCAAAAATAAATGCCGGCAAGCCCAAAAGAAAAAAGCTCAAAAGGAGGTTCCGACTCGCTGCGGTACGCCAATCGACCCAGAGCATCGTAAATGCGGAGTTTCACCCGCTCGACCTGTGCAGGTGGATTGACGGGGAGCGCAGCGCGGCTGTTCCAAACGGTAGGTAATCGCCAATCGCAGCCGCAGTCCAAGGATGCTACCTCAAAGGTTTGGCTAATCTCGTAACAGGAAAAAAAACTGGTAACCGTATATCGTCCGGCGGCGCGAATCGATTTTTCGGCAAATCGGGAGCCGTCATCCCATTGGTAAGTATTAGCGTCCGGAATTCCGATAAGCTGTAGCGCATCGCCGGCGCAGAAGGTCGTATCGGTAATAAAAACGGTTTGGGCAGGCGTATCGCAGGGCAGGAGCGCTACGTCATCGATATAGTAGTAGATGGTGGGCTCCCCCGAACGAACTGGTTTCCGGGTCATGGAGGAATCGTCCAGAAAATTGCCGATCAACAAGAAGCGCTCCCCGCCTTCGGCCCGGTAGGTTCCCCGGATTACCTGCCATTCTTTTTCATTTTCGATCAACCGGCCTTCGGGTTGCCGCAACTGGGGCGTAAAGCGGTACAAAGATTGCGGTTCGAAAGGCCGGAACCCCAAAAATACGCCAATATCATCCGACCAGTGGGTGGAAGCTTCCCCGACGCTGACCCAGAATGACAGCTCGTACGTGCGGTTAGCTTGCAAAGGGCTAAGTAACTCCGTAGCTAAATATTCCCGGTAAACCGGATTGCCCTCAATAACCGGTATCCAGGTGCGCAGCCCCACGTAGGCATCTCCGGAATGGGGCTCCTGGGTGCCGAAGAGATTATCGGGCGCCCCGGCGCCATCCGCAGGGGGCGAACACCGATGCAGGTAATCGGTCGTTCGGTTGTTGGGATTGTCCCAGCTGCGGGCGAGATGGATCTGGCCGGGATAGGGCGGGCAAACCTCAAAATTCTCAAAACCGGGATTGGGAATCAGGTTTTGACCAAAACTCATTGAGACATAGCAACAGGCGCCCAACATCCACAGCATCCGACTCCGCATCGCTCAATGATTTGTAAATGGTTGTAAATTACTGATTTCCTGGGAGGAAAGCTCCGTGCGGGAAAAGTAACGAATTTCGTAACGCTCCTGGTCATTCCCCGGAAACATCGGTGGCTTGACCCGTTTGAGGACCAGGTGATCCGGCCCCAAGTACAATACCTCAAAATTGATCTCCTGTCCAGCGTCTATCGATTCCCAAACCAACTCATTACGCTGGATGCGGTACCCGTACTCCCGGTAGGTCGCAAACCGGATTTCCTTGACCTTACCATCCGCCGTGTACCAACAATCCGCCCAATCCACGCCTTCGTCCCGATCCGTATAGTCAAAACCGTTGTAGTAATTGTAGGTGGAATCGACCTGCCAGACACCGGTAATGCGCTCCCGGGGATCGGCAGAGCAGGCGGTGAGGCAGAGGATCAGACCGAAGATGATCGTTAATCGCATGAGGATGGAATGATTTTCAGGGTGTCTAAATTTTGGTGGAAAGTATAGTCTGACAACTCAGGATTTGTGAAAATATGACGCCGCTATTTTTTCG
>CAYWHT010000132.1:0-9011 GCA_964458135.1 uncultured Saprospiraceae bacterium
ATCATACATACTACCCGGTCTGTTCTGACCGATTTTCCCCATCATAATTAAGAGCTTTTAGTCTTTTTACTTGCAACTCTGTTAGGATATGCCATGGGCTTGCGTCTATCTAACTTGTAATGCCCTTTGCAAGGTGTTCGGTTAGCAATATTTAACAGATGCTTGCCTCTGGAAGGAGCGTTTCCCCGATTGCCAAATGACGCTTGCGGATCTAGGGAAATGTAAAGCCGGTGTGGAGCCGGCAAAATGTGTGGTGTCATTTTCCTCCTGCGTGAGGAAATACAAAACAAGTCGAACTGAATAGTGATTACAGCTGGATAAGCAGCGAGGAAAATGACCATTTGGTACTAAGCATTGAAAAATAGAAACGGGACCCCCATCTTCATTAGGGTCCCTTTGCCTCTGTGTGGCCCCTTAAATCCACTTGCTCACCTTGTTTTCGTGACCGCGTGTAACGGAGCGTATCTGCTCTGCTACACGGGTTGCGAGAATCAAAGTTTGCCGCATTCGTGCTACGCGCGCCGTCCTTTTTATGCTTAAGTTTCTTAGCTTTTTCGGTCTATTATCAAGGCCGCCAACCGCATCCAGGATTTCTTCTTACTCCAGCGTTATCCATAACAACAGATACTTTTCCCACCGCAAAAAAGGAGGAAAAACGGGGCGGATGCTGGCGGGGATTGGCTTGCGGTCTGGGTAGAAGCCCTCAAAAACATCTTTGCGATGGCCTTTCTAAAGACTTTCTTTATCGTTGTGGTCCACCTGGTTCAAACTATCCGGTAGGTCGATCCCGGGTTGCAGATTGGCTGCCGGTACCGCCGCGCCGTAAACCTGTTTTACCGGTAATACGCCCGCCCAGATCGGCAATTTGAGGTCTTCCCGGTCATCCACCGGGTCGCCGCTGCGTATCTTGGCGGAAGCGGATTCGATTTCTACGGCGAGTACGGAAGTGGCCTGCATTTCCTTTGCGTTGGGCTGACGGGCCTCTTCCCAGCGCCCGCCCAAAATTTGGTCGGATACGACTTTTAGGGCCTCCAGTTTTTCGGGACCTTCTACTTCCCGGGCCTTGCCAAAACAAACGACCGACCGATAATTCATCGAGTGATGAAATAGAGAACGAGCCAATACGATTCCATCCAGATGAGTAACGGTAATACAAACTGGCAGCGCTTCCGGCAAGCGGTTCAGCATGCGGCTTTTGATGGATCCGTGGAGGTACAACCTATTTTCTTGGCGGCCGTAGATGGTGGGGATCACATAGGGCTGATGATCTACGACAAAGCTTACGTGGCAAATACTGCCGGCATCGAGGATGGCGTGTACGGTCGCTTCGTCGTACTGCCCCCGTTTGGCGGCCCGGCGTACGCGGTTGCGGTCGGTGATCGGGAATTCGGACATGATTTGAATTTTTATGTTAGCGCTGTTCAGCACAAAATTTGGCAAGAGCAGGCCAAAGGGTAAAGCCCGAACAAGCTCTTACATTTCCAACAGCCCCTGCCAGATCGGAACGGGAAAGGCGAAATTGAACCGTTCGCGAAATTTGGCGCCGTCCAGCACCAGATCTTGGTCAAAATTACCGGGCAGCTGCCGTTGAGCGAGT
Organism: uncultured Saprospiraceae bacterium; assembly: GCA_964458135.1. Taxonomy (GTDB): domain Bacteria; phylum Bacteroidota; class Bacteroidia; order Chitinophagales; family Saprospiraceae; genus CAYWHT01. The sequence continues at coordinate 1,598 of CAYWHT010000132.1, forward strand.
AAGGCTTGCCGCTCCACCAGCTGAAAAGCACCCGCCCAGCCGAGCTGCTCGGCCAGGTATTGGGCGATTTCCACCTCGGTAGGGGCCTCTTTTTCGGCGAGGTTGTAAACGCCTCCTTCCGCCGGTTGCTCTTCTAAAATGCGGATGATGGCTGCAGCCACATTCGATACGTGGGTATGCGACCAGCGCCAGGGCGCGCGTTCGCGGTCGATGGCAATCGTGGCTACCCCTCGTCGCATGGCATCCAGGTAATCCCGAAACCGCCCCTGGCGATCGCCCGGCCCGAAGACCGCCGGCAAACGCAAGGTGAGCGTCCGCCAATTCCATTGAGATTGCAACAAACGCTCAACTAATATTTTATCGTAATTAAAAACGAGCTCGTCGTAGCTGGCGCCCACCTGGCGGTAGGGAAATAGCTGCCGGCGTAGCGGCGCCCCCTCGTCGTCCGGACCGGCAAGTGGCGAGCCGCCATCTTTAAAAATTCCGTACGATCGGTACACATCCCCACTGCTGATCAAAAGCCATCGCGTATCCATTCCCGCAAAAGCTTCAATGCGATTCCAGGCGTCCTGAGCGGTATACCCAATCAGATCGACGACCCAGTCGGGACCAAAATCGCGAATAGCTTTGGCCTGTTCCGGTAAATCTTGGTGTTGATCACCAAGGATTTCCCGGGTCTCGCCATTCCCGTTCAAAGGGGTGCGTCCTCGGTGCAGTACGCCCACTTCCCAGGGTTTTTCGCTTATTTGTTGCAGCAATTGACTCCCGATAAAGCCGGTACCGCCCAAGACTATTACTCTCATATTGATTTTGGATTCTTGATTTTGGATTTTGGATTTTGGATTTTGGATTTTGGATTGACATCAATCCAGAATCAAAAATCCAAAATCCAAAATCCAAAATCCCCCCCTCTAAAGGGTGCCGCGCAACTTCTGTTCCCGTTCAATCGCTTCAAAAAGCGCTTTGAAGTTGCCCTTGCCGAAAGAGCGTGCGCCCTCGCGCTGAATGATCTCGTAAAATACGGTGGGGCGGTCCTGCACCGGTTTGGTAAAGAGCTGGAGGAGGTAGCCCTCGTCGTCGCGGTCCACCAGGATATTGAGACGCTGGAGCTCCCGGAAGTCCTCGTTGATTTCACCGACCCGGTCGCGGACGGTGTCGTAGTAAGTGTCGGGCACCTGCAGGAATTCCACGCCGTTGTCGCGAAGCTGGTCTACGGTCTGGATGATGTCATCGGTGGCCAGGGCAATGTGTTGCACGCCGGCACTGCGGTAGAAGTCGAGGTATTCTTCGATCTGTGATTTTTTAAGTCCTTCCGCCGGCTCATTGATCGGGAACTTGACGAAGCCGTTGCCGTTGGAGACGACCTTGCTCATCAGGGCGGTGTACTTGGTGGAAATATCTTTGTCGTCAAAGGTGAGCATGAGGCGGAAGCCCAGTACGTCCTGGTAAAATTTGACCCATTCGTTCATCTGGCCGAGTTCTACGTTGCCGACGCAGTGGTCGATGTACTTAAAGCCTACAGGCTGGGCTTGCAGAGGGCTTTCCCGGCGCACGAAGCCGGGGAGAAAGGCGCCTCCGTAGTCTTGACGTTCTACGAAAGTATGGATGGTCTCTCCGTAGGTATGAATGGAGGAAAGGGTCACTTTGCCGTGATCGTCTTCCTTCGTTTCGGGCGGAGCGGCAGGTTTGGCGCCCCGCTCCACGGCGGTATGGAAAGCTTTGGTAGCGTCGTCAACCCATAGCGCCAGCACTTTGACCCCGTCGCCGTGCAATTGGACGTGGCGGGCCACCTCGTGGTCCGGGCCCAGGGCGGCGGTGAGTACGAAGCGCACTTTGCCCTGCTCCAGCACGTAGGAGACCGTTTCGGGGAAACCGGTCTCCGGGCCGCGGTAGGCTACCAGTTGAAAACCGAAGGCCGTGTGGTAATAGTGGGCGGCTTGCTTGGCGTTGCCTACGTAAAATTCAACGTGATCCGTACCGTTGATGGGAAAAAGATCCTGATCGGTTTGAGATTGTTGACGGGTTGCGGTATCCATAATGGGTTTTGATTTTGGTTAAGTAATGTTGACGGATCTGCAAGGCGGCGGTAGAAAATATAAAGACGCGGCTGGCAAGCAGCCTCCGCTTACTCGGAAGCCGCCTCTTCCTCCAGCCAGCTTTTGTAATAATCCGGATCTTCGATTTGTACGGCATGCTCGGTAAGCTTGAGCGGCCGGAAAGTGTCTACCATCACGGCGAGCTCTTTGGTTTCTTTGGCCCCAATGCTTTTCTCTACGGTTCCCGGGTGCGGACCGTGGGGAATACCACCGGGATGGAGAGTAATCATGCCCTTTTCCACGTTTTTGCGGCTCATGAAATCCCCGTCTACGTAGTAAAGCAGTTCGTCGCTATCGATATTGCTGTGGTTGTAGGGCGCCGGAATCGCCAGCGGATGGTAGTCGAAAAGGCGCGGTACGAAGGAACAGATGACAAACTGCTTGCCCGTGAAGGTCTGGTGCACTGGCGGCGGCTGGTGCACGCGGCCGGTGATGGGTTCGAAATTGTGGATGGAAAAAGCGTAAGGGTACACAAAGCCATCCCAGCCGATCAAATCAAAGGGATGGTTGAGGTAGTAATAAGGATAGAGCTGGTCTTGCTTTTTGATGTAGAAAAGGAATTCTCCTTGTTCATCGTGGGTCTCCAGGGTATCGGGCTTGCGGATATCCCTTTCGCAGTAAGGCGCGTGCTCGGATAGCTGTCCGAATTCGTTGCGGTAGCGTTTGGGGGGTACAACGGGCCCTCCCGATTCCACGATAAAGAGCCGGTTGTCAGGGGTGTGGAATTCGATCTGGTAGATGGTGCCCCGCGGAATGACGACGTAGTCGCCGTATTCGAAAGGCAAATTGCCGTACATACTCCGCAGGATGCCCGATCCTTCGTGTACGAAGATGACCTCGTCGGAATCCGCATTTTTAAAAAAGTAATTTTCCGCGCCTTTGCGAGGAGCGGCCAGGGTGATCTTGCAATCTTCATTGGCGAGCACTACCTTCCGGCTTTTGAGGTAGTCGTCTTCGGGGGCTACTTTGAAGCCCTTGAAGCTGCGGTGTTTGAGTTGTTTGTCTTCCACGATGCGGGGAGCGGCCGAGCGGGGTTCTCCCACTTGAATGATCTGGGTAGGCGGATTGCAATGGTATACCAGGGAGTACAGATTGCTAAACCCCTCGGTGGAGAACAGCTCCTCGTAGTACAATTGGCCGTTAGGCTTTCGGAACTGCGTGTGCCGTTTTGGGGGGATTTGCCCCATGGTGTAGTAATGCATATTTATGGTTTTGCAAGACCGGTAGGCAGAAAGCAGCGTAAAGCGAGATGAGGAAGGCGCTGCTACCTACCGCCGGCCTATTGGTCAGAACGATTTTCCAGGTTTTCAAAGATGGTGTTTAGGGTCTGGACGAGCTGGTCCATATCGTCATCGGTGAGGCCGTGCCAGGCGGTGCTGCGCATCTCCTTGGCAATGGGCAGCACCTTTTGGATTTTGGCTTTGCCCTGCTCGGTGAGCACGATTTTAAACCGGCGCCGGTCACGTTCGTCGGGCTCTCGCCGGGTCAGTTGCTTTTCGCAAAGCAGGTCGATGATGCGGGTCACAGTGGGGGCGTCCTTAAAAGTCAGGCGCGCAATTTCCAACTGGCTGAGCCCATTTTTGCGATCGAGTTCCTGCAAAACCACCCACTGATCAACCGTAACGCCGGCGCCGGCGGCGGCAAGTTTTTGCTGGAAGTGCCGCTTCATTAACTTGGTAGTGCGCTCCAGCATGAAGCCCGAAATCTGTAGTTTGTGCTGGCTGGTCTTAATCACCCGTTGGTTCTTGTATTTTGTTATCAATTATCGGTTTGCACAAAAATAGTTGTTATGACAACATTCTGCAAGAGGCTCTAAAGGGAAATCGTAGACAGATAGCGTTATTTTTTCAACAAATCTTACCTTGTTAGCCCAATGGAAGCTTTTTCGCAGCCAAGGCAACCCGAAAGATACAATCCAAACCAGCTCTAAAACCGCCCGTACCGATGATGCACACGCGTACTTTTAGTGTTCTCCTTATTATGACTCTGCTCTTTTTCCTCCCGGCCTGTCAGCAGACGAATAGCGGTGGCGCCGTTTCCGAGAATTCTCCCACCCGCAAGGCCGCCGAAGCCTTTTTCGATACCTACGCCCAACGCCGGAATTGGGCTAAACTGCTATCTTTCTACCGCGAGGATATGGTCTTTGAAGACATTGCCCTGCAAATTCAAATTGAAGGAAAAGAAAACTTTAAAAGCTTTTACAATTGGGAAGACCCCAATTTTCAGAAGCTTTCCGAAGATCAGGCCCATCTGGTGCTCCACGATCTAATCGTCCAGGGCAACAAGGCCGTAGCGCGCGGCTATTTCAATCCTTTTATGTGGAATGGCGAGTTGCAGGAATGGAAGTGGGGCAGTGAATTTACCATCTGGCTTTTCTTCGACGACAACCAAAAAATCCGCAAACAAATCGATTTTATCGAATATCCCGATGCCGTGCTGGAGGATGTGATCCGGTCGTTTCGCCGGCAGGAGGGGCGGGAGATGTAATGCGAATTGCGAGCTTGAACGCTGCGATCGCCATGAGCAAATTGAAAACAAAAACCGAGCATGAAAACAACCTCCTGGCACCAACTCACAGAAGAGGAAGCCCTTCGTAAGCTGGATGCCTCCCTGGCCAGACTCTCCCCTTCCCGTGTATCGGAAAGAATGGCCCGGTACGGCAAAAATGTGTTGCCCTCCAGGAAAAGGCTGACCTTGTTCCAGGTCATCATCAACCAGTTTCGTGGATCACCTGCAGCCGGTTGATGAATTGCCCGATTTGGCGTTGCTCGGATTCGTCGCTTTGATCGATACCTTAAGACCAGAGGCCAAATACGCCTTTGATGAATGCCACCGCGCCGGGATAGCGGTAGCGATGGTCACTGGAGACCATCCCGACACCCCCCTGGCCATTGCCCGGAAAGGCGGTATCGCAAATAGCAAGGATGAATTGGTCACCCGAAGAGAGCTGTACGCCAAGATCGCCCGGAAAGGGGAAGGCTTGAAGGAGGTTTTGCACACCAAGCGAATTTTTTCAAGGGTATCCCCGCAACACAAACAAAAGATCGTTCAAGCCCTACGTGAATCGGGCCACTTTATCGCCGTGACGGGCGATGGAGTGAATGACGCCCCGGCGCTGAAAACGGCCAATATCGGCGTAGCCATGGGATACGGAGCGGATGTGGCCAAAGACACGTCTTCCATCATTATCAGCGACAACAACTTCGCCTCCACAGTGGCAGGCGTTGAAGAAGGCCGGTATACCTACGGCAACCTGAGAAAGATCATTTACCTGCTCATCTCTACCGGAGCAGCGGAATTGATCGCCATCGGCCTGTCTCTCGCCTTCCGGTTGCCGGTGCCGTTTTGCCGGTGCAATTGCTCTGGCTCAATCTAGTACACTGTGCAATAAGTAACTTTGCGCTTTGGCAGTGTCTTTTGGCGAAAGGCTGCGTTGCTCTCTCCGCCCGCCATAGTGCTTGCACGACGGTGGGTCGGTCAGGTAGCTATGGGGGTGGCCAGGAATACCATATTGCTGCTGATGGTGCTGCTGCAAAATTTTCGTGCTTTGAACTGCCGGTCGGAGACGCAGTCGGTCTTTAAAATCCTCCTAAGCGATGAGCAATAATTATTTTTTGGGATTGGGCATAATTGCCGCGCAGGGTATCCATTTGCTCGCCATGCACCTTCCGTTGATGCAGAAAACGCTTATTTTGCAACACGTTCCGTGGATAGACTGGGTTAAATTGTTCTTTACCGCTTCGATAGTGGTGCTGGTGATGGAACTATTCAAGGCCGCTTTCGGAAAGAGGGGCAAAATTCGACGGGTTATTGGACGGAATAAGGTGCGGAAAAATGAGAGGGGGATGTAGCGATGGGGATTGGAAAGGTTATGGTTGAATGCCCGCGACGGATCTTTTGAGCGGACAAGGGGTTTTAGGGTGGATGGCTCGAGCCGGCGCCCTCGCTTTTGGACGAAGGGATGGGGGGGATTAAACGGAACTGGTGGGCTGAAATTATAGTCTGCCAACCCAAGATTTTTAAATGCTGACTTGGCGGGCTATAAACGAATTGGCCTGTAAACGGAATGCGCTTCAAAAATTGTTGAACTTATAGTCCGCCAACCCAAAATTTGTGAATGCTGGCTTGGCAGGCTATAACCACGCAAATCCCGCATCCATGTTCGACACTTATACCGATCCCATTTTACGGTCCTACCCCCAGCTACCGCCCCCCCACCGCAGCGGCCAATCCCGGGCCGGCCGACCGCTGCCCGCCTACCGGTTTGGCCGGGGCCCCCTGCGGATCAGCTTAATCGCCGGTTGCCACGCCGACGAACCGACGGGGCCGCGCCTGCTCCGGCAACTGGTCAACTACCTGCACCGGCAGCCCGCCGACCACCCGCTGCTGCGGGAATGTAGCTGGTGGATCGTACCCCACGCCAATCCCGACGGGGAGGCCGTCAACCTCCAGTGGTATAGCTACGAAGACGAGACCTACGACATTGCCCGCTACTTGCGCTACGCCGAGCGGACCCTGCCCAAAGATGATGTGGAGTTCGGCTTTCCCATTACCGGCCGCATCGGGGCGAAGCGTCCCGAGAACCAGTTCATCCAGGATTTCTGGCTCGGCGCGGGCGGCCCCTTCCACCTGCATGCCAGCCTGCACAGCATGGGCATCGCCTTCGGCGCCTGGTTTTTGATCGATGCGGTCTGGATGCGGCGCACGGAGCCGCTGCAGGCAAAATGCCTCGCGGAGGTCAACCGGCTGGACTACCCCCTGCACGATGTAGATCGTAAAGGCGAAAAGGGGTTCCACCGCATCGCGCCCGGCTTTGCGACCCGGCCCAACTTTATGGCAATGCGGCGCTTTTTTCTGGAGCAGAGTGATAAAGAGCAGGCCCAACATTTCCACCCCAGCTCAATGGATAGCATCCGCAGCTTGGGTGGCGATTGCCTGACGCTGGTGTCGGAATTGCCGTTGTTCCTGATTCCCCGCGAAGAACCCGATCTCTCCTGGCCCAACCCCTTGTACAACCGCTGGAAAGATCAACTGGCCGGCTGGAAGGCCGGCCTGATGCTGGAGCGAGAAACGGAAACAGCCGTGCGGAAACGGGCGCGGGAGGAGGGGCTGCAACCGATGGCGGTGACGGACCAGATGCGGTTGCAGTGGGAGATGGTGGTGGGTGGATTGGAAATTTTGAATTTTACCGGCTTGCCGGCAAAGTAGGGATGTGGAACTTTGGATGATCATTTGGGCTTCGCCCATTGCAAAAACATTCGAATCAATCCACGAAATGATCCACTGCCTGCAAGCCCACAAATACGGAATGCGAAAAT
>CAYWHT010000133.1:0-8926 GCA_964458135.1 uncultured Saprospiraceae bacterium
GAAGCTAAAAAGAGCAAGTCAGAATTCACAAATTTTGGGTTGTCAGACTATAACATTGGTAGCGCCTCACACCAACCATCAAAACCCATAAGTAAACGCAAAGCGCAAGACCCAGGGCACCTCAACCGTATTATCCGGTTCATTGACATTGAGGAGGAGTACGGTTTCGTAGCCTACGGAGCCCCTGCCGCCGCTAGTGGTGTAACCGGCGCCAAAGTAGATGTTGTTGCGCTCCCGCCGCAGGACCTGCAGCTCGTTGGTGGCGGTCAGGTCGAAAACCGGTTCGTTGGCGAATTCGTATTCGGTATGGGCGAAGATAGCGGGAAAAAGTTTGTAACGCATAAAAGCTCCAACGGCCCAGGAGATGGGATTGGCGGTTTCCACCTCGCTAAATACACGAACGCGGTAGTGATTATAGGTGATGGCCACCCGCGGCCCGAAAGACCAGGGCTCAGCAATCTTGTACCCCACCATCGGGGAGGCGCCCAATTGAAACTGACTGGCGCCGTTGCCCTGCGAAAATCCCAGGGAAAGCCCGCCGCCGTACCAGAGGCGCTCCAACAATTCACTGGTCGTTTGCTGCCGGCCGTAACCGCCGCCTTGGGAGTATGCGGCCCAGGTAACACTCCATATCAACAATAGGGCCAAGCCTATCCTGCGCATCATAGGGTTCTTTTTACGCAAATATAAACGTATTGAACGGACTCAAGGGGTCGGCTATCCCGCAATCTCCGGGAAAGGTTTGACGTTTAAGCGTTAATTACCCACAATCCCTATTCCGCTTTGTTAGGATTGTGCTATTTTTGAAAAAAACCCCTTACCCGGATTTATCCCTTGAACTGAAGTATCTAAGCCGAATATGAGGAGCATCATAATCCCTTGTTTATTACTATTCATGCTTCCCGAACTGCTGGACGCGCAGACTTGTGGTTTGGAGGCCCCTATCGAAATCCCCGCCAATCAGGTGGCCGTCCAAAGTATTCCCATCACCATCGAGGGTTATCTCAATAATGATTTATCGGCGCCCGGGCAAGGGGTCTGTGAAATCGAGTTGGCCTTCCGTCACCGCTTTGTGGAAGACCTGGAATTGTGGGTTGTATCCCCCAACGAGCAAGACACGGTGCAGCTCATTGGCCCGAATACCGATGACCAATTCGCCTTTACCGATTTTGCGCGCTGGGACGTGTCCTTTTTACCCAGCACGCGGATGGCCGATCCGGATCCCGGCAACGCCGCCATTTGGACCAACGGCGCTCCCAGCAACTGGGTTTCGGGGGGATTGTACACCGGTAGCTACTATCCGCATGACGGACTGCTGGAAGATTTTGACAGCGGTCCCGTAAATGGCGATTGGCAGATACTCTTCAGAAATGACAATGGGGGGGCAACCGTCTTCAGAGACGGCGATATCATCGATTTTCGTATTATTTTTTGCGACGGCCAGGGGAATTCCTGTTGTCAAGCCGATGCTGGAACTATCCGTAATGTCAACCAATCCCTGCGGGCTTGCGCCGGTGCGGATACCCTGAACCTGGACCTCCAACTCAATTTCTTCGCCCAACCACCCGATTCCAATGAATACGGTTATACCTACGTCATCGCCCGCCAGGACACCATCCTGGCCTTCGATGCGGAGGCGGATCTCCGTGCATTGCCGGAAGGAGCGTACACGGTTTGCGGCATGTCTTATCTTCTGGCGGACACTGCCCTATTGCCCGATCCCGCATCCCGGACGATACTGCTCGACACCCTGCGTCAAAATCTGGCATCCCCCGCTCAGATTTTCTGCGGAGAGATTACCGGAGATTGCAAGACCGCAACCATCGATCCACAACCCGTCCCCACCACCATCGACACCACCGTCTGTGATGGTTCCTTTTTCGAGCTCAACGGCCGGCTGTACAACACTAGCCAAACAATTCGCGATACCGCAGTCGCAGAAGGCGGCTGTACGGAAATCACCTTGATCAACCTTACGGTCGCCCCCAATAAAAACACTACCATCGACAGTACGATCTGCCTGGGAGAAAGCGTGCAAATCGGCGACTCTACTTTTTCGACCGAGGGCAACTACACCATCCCGCTCCAAACCGCCGCGGGTTGTGATAGCATTGTCAATCTCAATTTGCAGGTTATTTCCGAAATACCCGCTACGGTGGACACCGCTATCTGCGCGGGAGAAACCCTGCAGCTCGGCGGGCAGAGTTTCACTGTCGCTGGCGCCTACACCATCCTGGAAACCTCCGTAAACGGTTGCGATAGCGTGGTGACCCTAAACCTGGAGGTATTTGACCCCCAGGCCGTCGTTGCGGCGCCGCCCAATCTTACTTGCAACCAGCCCGATGGGGTGCTCGACGGGGCAGCTTCCACTCCCGCTGGCTCGATCGATTTTGAGTGGTTGGGAAGCAGTGGCGAAATTTTGGGCAACGACGAACAATTGACCGTATCCAAAAGCGGGGACTACCAACTCGTAGTTCGCCGGCGGGAGCTTGGCGCTACTTGCACCGATACCGCCACAGTGACCGTAGCGGCCGATACGGATACGCCCATTGCGGATGCGGGCCCGGCCCAAGTCCTGGATTGCCGCAATAACCAACTGATGCTCGGCGGCGGCGCCACCACTACCGGTGCGGCTTTTGATCACCAATGGCAAACCGCCGACGGCAATCTGCTCAGCGCACCGGATCAGCCGACGGTGGAAGTGGACGCGCCGGGCGAATACGTCTTGCAAGTCACCAATAATCAAAACGGTTGCGAAGACTTCGATACCGTGTTGGTGACGGAAAACCTGGTATTACCCGAAGTGGACCCGGGCGCCGATACGCTGCTCACCTGCGCCAATCCTTCGCTGGTATTGGACGCAAGCGGCTCTGCTACGGGCAGTGATTTTAGCTACCGGTGGCGCGGCGCCAATGGGGCGGTAGCGGCAGGAGCCGACGAGCTAACCCCGACCGTTAATCGCCCCGATCGCTATACCCTGATCGTGACCAACGAAGCAACCGGATGCGTGGATTCGGCCGCGATCGAAGTGGGCATCGACACCCTTTCGCCTACGGTCGCCATCGCGCCCCCGCCCACCCTCAATTGCGCCGTTACTTCTTTTACGCTGAATGCCGCCGGCAGCAGCAGCGGGGCGGATTTCGACTTCGTCTGGCGCAGCACGAACGGCGCCAATATCGTCGCCGATGCAGATACCTATTTCCCGGAAGTCAACGCCGCGGGTACTTACGAATTGATGATCACTAATACGGTCAACGGTTGCCGGGATTCGGCGGCAACGGTGGTTTCGGAAAACGTCAGCACGGTATTTGCCTCCATCCGGGGAGATGTGGAACTTACCTGCCGGCAAGACACCCTCGAGCTCGACGGCTTCGACCCCAATAACAATTCCAATGTAGCTTACTCCTGGAGCACTTCCGACGGGCGCTTCGTCACCGACCCCAATAATCCCACCGTTTTGGTCGACCAAGCCGGCGCCTACCAGTTGCTGGTCACCGATCTGCTTACCTTTTGTGAAGATTCCGCAACGGTCACCGTCACATCCGATCGCACCCTACCCGTCGCGGAGGCCGGCACGGACACCACCCTCAACTGTAACCGGCCCAGCCTGCAGCTCGATGGCCGCGGTTCCGATCGGGGAACACCATACCTATATCGCTGGACGGGCCCCTGCATTACGGCCGGCGCCGATAGTTTGCAGCCGCGCATCGATTGCGGTGGCGTATATTATCTGGAAGTTACGGATACCGGGAGCGGTTGCAGCAATACGGATAGCGTATTCGTTGGTGAAGATCTCGCTCCGCCGCTAGTCGAAGCGGGGCCGGAACAAACGATCACCTGCCGGCGCTCGGTGGTCCGCCTCGATGGCGCGGCTTCCGACCAGGGCCCGGAATTGGAGGTAATATGGACGGGCCCCGGATTTCTGGGCAGCACGGATACCCTGGCGCCCCTCGCCCGCGAGGTGGGGATGTACCGTTTGCAGATGACCGACAGCAGTAATGGTTGTACCGCCACCGATTCGGTTATGGTGACGATAGACACCCTGGCGCCGGTGGCCGATGCGGGGGCGTCTGCACAGGTAGATTGCCGCGATCCGGAAGTGATAATCGGCGGCGCGGGCACCTCCACCGGGCCGGACTTTTCCTATGAATGGAGCACCCTCAATGGAAATATCACCGGCGCCGTAGATCAGCCTACGACTACGGCGGCGGCTTCGGGGAACTACCTATTGCTGGTCACCGACGATAACAACGGTTGCCAGGATACTGCTTCGGTGAGGCTGACTTCGAGTTTGGCGCCCCCCTTTGCCGATGCGGGCTCCGACCGGGAACTCAACTGCGCGGACGATCAGGTGTTGCTGGACGGCAGTAATTCCAGCGGCACGGGAACATTGCGTTTCCAGTGGACGGGCGATTGCCTGATCGCTCCGGCGGATAGTAGCCGGGTGGCGGTGAACTGTCCCGGGGTATACTATCTCGAAGTTACCGACCAACAGAGTGGTTGCCGCAGCCGCGATAGCGCCATTGTACAATTCGATTCCGTTAGCCCGCGAGCCGTGGTGGACGAGCGCGCCTTGCTGGATTGCAATACCGGAACGGTTGTACTGGATGGCTCCGCCTCCGCTAACGGAGACCTGGAATGGTGGTTCAACGGCTCCTTCACCGGAAAGACCGCCCCGCGCCCGACCTTCGAAGAAACCGGTACTTATACCCTTTTCGTTATCAATAATGCGCTGGATTGTCGCGATAGCGCGACCGTTGAAGTGGTTTTGGAATGCCAGCCGCGGGTGGCGGTCGCCAGGCCGGATACGCTCACCTGCGCCAATCCACTTGTCACACTCGACGCCAGCACCTCTACCTTTGGCGGGGCGGAACCCAATTTGTCGCTAACGCCTCCCGACGTAGGCTGCGTGGTGGGCAACCCCTTTGCTAATGGAAGTACGCAGGCGCAGGTGCGCTGCGGAGGGGAATACGTGATCCTCGCGCGTAATCCCGTGTTTGGCCTGGTGGATACGGTGCGGGTGATGGTTGAAATGGATACGGCGGCGCCGCGCGCCAAGATCGTTCCACCCGACACCCTCACCTGTGATCGCGCTACGGTAGACCTTGACGGCGGCGCCTCTTCCGCCGGCCCCGACTTTAGCTATGCCTGGACCGGCGCCAGCGAGGACACCCTCAGCCGAACCCCCCGCCTAACCGTCGGGGAGGGGGGGCGCTACGTGCTGGAAGTCACCGACCGGCGCAATGGTTGCAAGACCGTTGATTTTGCCTTGGTGGCGGAAAGGCGTCAGACTCCGATTATTCGTTTCGGAACGAGTGCGTTTCCCTGTGAGCGGGATACTTTCGGGCTTCAAGCTTTTCCCGATCCGCCCATGGCTGACTATGCCTATAGTTGGTCAGGAGCGGGTATTCTGCGCAACGCCGATCAACCGACGGTGACGATCGATACCGCGGGCGCTTATACCCTAAGCATCAGAAATCTCGAAACCGGTTGCACCGCTACTGATTCGGTCACGGTAACCGATCAAGCCTGCGTGCCTTGTTTGCAGGCCGACCCACCGTCTGATTTGACCTGCAATGTGAATACCGTCGAGCTCCGGGCGCGTTACTGCGCCCCTTGCGAAGGCTGTACGCTGGAGTGGTCTACCGCCGGGGGCGAAATTCTTACTTCTCCTGACCAACTGGCGATTACCGTGGGCCGCCCCGGCGCCTACCTGCTTACCGCTACCGATACGCTGGGCTTTCAAAACCAGCTGCGGCTGGTAGTAGGGGAGGACCGGGACCCACCGCCGGCGGAGGCCGGTCCCGACCGCTTGATTACCTGCGAGCAAACCGCGGTATGGATCGGCAGCGAATTCTCGGCAACAGCACCGGATTTGGAATACCGTTGGACGGCCCTCGATGGGGCGCCAATCACCTTCGCCGACAGTGCTCGCGCCAGCGTGGCGCAACCGGACACCTTCGTCTTGCAAGTTAACAACCCAGGCAGTGGTTGTACGGCACTCGATACGGTGGTCGCAACCCTTGCACAAGACATTCCCATTGCGGATGCCGGGCCCGTCCAGACCCTAACCTGCGAAGATCCCTTTACCGCGCTCGACGGTAGCGGCTCCACTTTTGGGAGCACCATCAGCTACTTATGGTCCGGACCGGATGGAGAAAGCATTCAAGCCGGACGCAATTCCACCAATCCGGTGGTGAGCCGTCCCGGCATCTATTTGCTAGAGGTCATCGATCGGCAAAATGGATGCCGAAGTAGTGATTCGGTGGAAGTGTTCTCCGATCTGAGCCTGCCCACTATTCCTGTGCTACCGGATACCAATCTTACCTGCCGGGACACGGCGCTGGTATTGAACGTCAATCTCCCGGGCCCGGAGGTAGATTACCGTTTCCGTTGGTGTCGATTGCAGGGGGGCGCCTCCGTAGATTGCGTAACGGATACCCGTTTAACCGTTTCCCGTACGGGCGTCTATCAGTTCGAGTTGACCGACCTGCGTACGGGTTGCACCAACCGGGAGCGGGTAGAGGTGGGGGAGGATCGAGCTACGCCCACCGCGGAAGCCGGTCCGGATCAAACTTTGAATTGCGGGGAGGACGCCGTCGTACTGCAGGGCCGCCTGGAAACAAACGGGCGCACGGTGAGCTACAACTGGACCAATAGGGGAGGGGTCGTCATCAATGCCGGTGATAGTCTTGAGCCGGAAGTGTCGGAAAGCGGTACTTATTATCTCACCGTCGAAGATATGCAAAGCGGCTGCCGGGCCGTAGATAGCGTATCGGTGATGCGTGATGAAGCGACCCCGGACATCCGCTTCGCCCCGGACCAACCCCGCTTACTAACCTGCGCCATCAATGAATTGCGGCTACGGCCGCAGATCAATACCAATAGTGGCGAGCAGATCATTGAGTGGCGTACGCCTGACGGTCGAATCCTTTCCGACCCTTCTGCGGCAGCGCCCTTAGTAGACCGGCCCGGCACGTACCGGATCAGGGTCACCGATCCGCAAAACGAATGCGTGGCCGAACAATCCGTGCAAGTGGCGTTGAACGATGCACCGCCCGAATCCCGCATTGACTCGTCTGGCTCTTTGCTGCTTACCTGCCGGACGGATACTATCGCTCTGGATGGCCGCGGGGCTCAGCCATTGCCCGGCTCTTCTCTGAATCTGGAATGGCAAAGCCCCGGCGGGGCGCCTTTTTTAGGGGGCGCCAACGCCCCCCTCATCCGGGTGACCGAGCCCGGTGCTTATCAGCTGATTGTCACCGACCGGGAAAACGGCTGCCGGGATACGGCGCGGGTCCGGGTGCGGGCGCGGCGTAATCCGCCGGATGTTCGTTTGGCAAGCCCTGCCGATCTGACCTGCGACAGAACTTCCGTACGCTTGCGCCGGATAGGGGGTGACGACGTCAATTTGGAATTACGCTGGACCGGCCCCAGCGGTGTGATTCCGGAGGCAGACGGCCCGGCGGTGATCGTAACCGAGCCGGGGAATTATCAATTGGCCGCGTTGGACACCCAAACCGGATGCCGGGATTCTTTCCGGGTTACGGTGGGATTGGATACTTTGCCGCCCGCCTTTCGCATCGAATCCCCTATGGCTATTGATTGCGGAAACCCCGTCGTTAGGCTTCGGGCGGCGGTTCAGCTTAATTCCGGGCGTTTACGCTACGAGTGGTCCACCCGCGACGGAGATTTAGTTACGCCCCCTGCCGCTTCGGTGGCGCAAGTGTCCGCAGCAGGCACTTACCGCTTATTGTTGCGCGATACCGTGAACGGGTGTACGTCTGTGGATTCGGTAACCGTAGCGGCGAATGAAGAATCGGTGGAGGGTATAGAGCTTACGCTTATTCCGCCTTCCTGCGAGGGACGGCGCGATGGGCGCATACAAATCGATGGTGTCAGCGGAGGGCTGGAACCTTACGTATTCGCTCTGGATAGTGGTGTTTTCGTCAACCGCTCCGGCTTTGATCGCCTTGCGGCCGGAGATTACCGCTTGAGCGTGCAGGATGCCGGAGGGTGTACCCTGGACACGCTGGTTAGTTTGCCCGCGCCACCACCATTCCGCATAGAGCTCGGTGCAGACCGGACGATCGCCTTGGGCGACAGCGTGGAAGTAGAGGCGCAGGTCGAAGGGACCTACGAGCGGTTGGAATGGCGTCCGGAAGTACCCGCCCCCGGAGCTTTACGACAAGTCTTGTCGCCACAACGCACGACGGTTTTCGTGTTACGGGCGTTTAATCCTCAGGGTTGCGTGGCGGTAGACCGGCTGACGATCGCGGTGACGGCGCCCGAGCGTCTATTCGTGCCTTCGGCATTTACCCCCAATGGAGACGGCAATAACGTTCGCCTCACCATCTTTGCGGGTGAAGATGTCAGCCGGATTAATACTTTTCTCATTTTTGACCGCTGGGGGAATAAAGTCTACGAATCGCGTGATTTCTTGCCTAACGATCCGTCTTTGGGTTGGGACGGCACCTTCAATGGCGCCCCCATGGATCCCGCCGTTTTTGTTTTTTTTGCGGAAGTGACGTTTGTAGACGGGACCAGGGGGATACTGGAGGGAGATGTGCTGTTGGCGAGGTGACCCTTAAACCATGTTGGTGACCTGGCGCACCACACCGCTGATGATGTATTGCACTCCAATGGCCATAACGATAAAGCCCATGATGCGGGTCAAGGCACGCAATCCGGCAACGCCGAGCAACCGGTACAGATAGGGCGCCGAATTCAGGATCAAATAAACCAGCAAGCCCATAATAATCACCACGCCCGCAATGATGAAGCGGGAAGGCCAGGCTTCGTGTTCGGTGTACATACTAATGAGCAGCGATATAGAACCGGGGCCCGACAACAGGGGCATGGCCATGGGCGAGAAGGAGATGTCGTCTTTTTCGAGTGCTTCCGCCCTGACCGTATTGTCTACTGC
>CAYWHT010000134.1:0-8920 GCA_964458135.1 uncultured Saprospiraceae bacterium
GGGGGCGCAAAAGCCTGGGTGGGTTCCCGTTGGGAATCGACCCGCCGGATGTTTGGACGGGGGTGGGCGGCGGCTTTTGCCTGGATTTTGCGCCTGTCGAGCAGGGCGTAGCCGTTGTCGAGGCAAAAGAGATAGTGCGCTTTATCGAGTGGGACGATATTTTCGCGCCCGTCGACCAGGTCCAGCGTAAGCCGGTTGATCATTTGGTCGCCTTGCATCCAGTGTATCCGCCGCGGGAGGATTTTGAACCATTCGGAATCCTCGCCGGGAAGCAGGACTCCGCTCGGGTTGCGAAGGGTGTCGCCGTATAGCCGTTGAAGGGGTTCGAACCGCCGCCGGTTCTCCTTCCAGGAATAGTGAGCGCCTTTTGCCCCGACGATGAGGCGGTCATTCAGGCTACGGATGGTGAGGTGGTATTCGGTGGGCAGCCCCTCGCTTAGTCCCAAGCGTTGGACGTGCTCGACCGCGCGGAACGGGGCGTCGATTTTGAGGCGGTACAGTCCTTTATAAGGATTGGCGGCCCAAAGCCATCCCCGGGAGTCGAACGCAAGTTTTTCCACGGGGGCGGTAAATTCTTCCAGTCTGCGCGAGAATTGCCAGAGCCCCCGCCCGTCTTTTTCGTAAACCACGATACCGGTATAGGTGCCCTGTAGTAAGATATGGGAGCCCGGCGGGCCCTCGATGAGGTTCCAACCACCGGTGATGGGGGAGATGGGGCGAAAGGCGTCCCTTTCCACGCGGAAGGTGCCGTCGTTGTGGCCGCAGAGGAGTTGCCCGTCTCGTACCTTAAGCTCCCAGACCTGCCCCTGCGAGCCTTCTACGAGCTCAAAGTCGGCAGCTCCTTCTGCCAACCAGGGGCGGACGAACAACCCCTGGTTGCTGCCCACGTACAAGCGGCCCCCGAAAAGCGCGGCGGTGTACACGGTGCCGATCTTGCCGGCGCGATCCTGGTAAAAAACCAAGGGCTCATTGAGAGGGATGAGATCAACCCCCTTGTCCATCGCCACCCAAAGGTTGTGGGCGCGGTCTTCCCGGAGCCCCAGCACCGTGTTGTTCTGCAGGCCGTTGTTTTTGTTGAGGTGATAGCGTAGCTGTCCGTCCGGATCGAGGATGTAGACGCCGTCTAAGATGGTGCCGATGACGATTTGTCCGTTGGAAAGCCGGACTGCCCGGTTGGGCTGCACTTTGGCCAGGGTGGGGTTGAGCGGATTGGACCAGGGTTGTAGTTGCCCATTGCGGTAGTAAAACATGCCGGCCTCCCGGGTGCCGATGAGCAGGCCGGATTGCCAGGGCAACAGGCACATCACGCTCTTATCCGCTAAAGCTCGGGTGCCGGGAAGCAAGCGGTACTGACCGCTGGCGCCCAGAGCATAGAGCCCGTCTTCGATCACCGGCACGATGATGCTGGAGTCCATCTTTTGCAGGAACATGATATTGCCGGGGGGAGATTGTTCGGTAACCCTTTCGTAATCGTAACGGTAAACGGTGGAAAAAGATTGAAAAAAGACAGCTTGCGGGGTCAGGATGATATTCCAAATCTCTTCCTGGTCGGTTTCGCCGAAAGGCAAATCCTCACTTAGGGAGTAGTAGGATAATTGACCGTCGGATTGGCGTTCCCAATAGCCGAATTCGGCAAAGCCGCCGACAAAGATGCGCCCCTGCTGGTCGCAGGCAATGCTGCGTACGGTTTGCTTGTCGGGTAGCGGATGGATTTGCCAGCGGCTGCCGTCGTATTCCAGCATGCCCGCCTGATTGGCAAAATAAAGATAGCCTTCCGGAGACTGGGCAATGCCCCAATTTTGGTGGCCCGCCTGATAATCGGACTTGGAAAAGTTGAGTACGCGCGGCGTTTCCACCGTTCGCACCATGGCGCTGGCGGGCGTTAGGCCGCCCAAAAGGATTAACCATACCCAGCCGGTGAGCGGAGAAAGGCGAAAAGTCATTACCGAAATACCAGCAGCCTCCATTATCTTCCTCTTGGATTTTACCTCCATTTTTTATTCCTATCTCGAGATCGAAGAACAGGATGGATACGACTTTTTAATCTAAAAACCAGACGATGAAGTTACAAATTTCGCTGCTTTTATGCTTGTTAAGCTTGCCGGCCTTGCGGGCCCAGTACCTGGAACGCACTTACAGCGATGAGGCCGGCAACAGCTTGCCCTACCGCATCCTCTATCCCGAAAATTACGACACCACTCAGCAATACCCGCTCGTTTTTTTCCTCCACGGCGCCGGCGAACGGGGGAGCGACAACGAAGCCCAGTTGGTGCACGGCGCCGACCTGTTTGCGCGCGCCGATCTACGGGAGAAATACCCGGCCATCGTCGTCTTTCCGCAGTGCGCTCGCGAAGATTATTGGGTTCGGATCGGGGAGCGGCGGGAAGGGCGGGCCTTCTGGTCGTTTCCGTTCTACGAACAACCCACGCCATCCATGCAATTAGCTACCGCTTTGTTGGATGAAATGAGGACTACGGAAGCCGTTGATCCTTACCGGATTTACTTGATGGGCTTGTCGATGGGTGGCTTCGGCGCCTTTGACCTACTGGCGCGTTATCCGGAAAGCTTTGCCGCGGCGGCGCCCATCTGCGGTGGGGGCAATACGCGGATGGCGCGTCATTACGCTCCCCACACCAGTCTTTGGATTTTCCACGGTGCGAAAGATGAGGTGGTGCCGGTGGAGAATTCCCGCCGCATGTACCGGCAGCTGCAGCAACTGGGCGCTGAGGTGCGTTATACCGAGTACCCTCAGGCCAATCACAACAGTTGGGATTCGGCTTTCGCCGAAAAGGAGCTGTTGCCCTGGATGTTTGCTCAATCCTTGCGCAAGGGGCGCTACCGGGCGCCCGTTTTTGCGGGCTTGCGCAAGACGACCCACACCTATACGGGATCGGAAGAAACGGAGTTGAAACTGGACCTTTACCTACCCCGTGGGGACGCGATGGATAACCGGCCCCTACTGTTATACATGCACGGCGGCGGCTTTGCCGGCGGGCGGCGCGATGAGCCGCAATTCAATCAATTCATTGAAAGGCTGGCTAAGATGGGTTACGCGGTAGCCTCCATGTCTTACCGCCTGACCATGGCGGGCCAGTCCTTCGGTTGCGATCAGCCCGCTTCAAACAAGATCCGTACCTTTCAACTGGCGGTGGAAGATATTCGCAAAGCGACAAATTACGTACTCAAACACCAGAAAGAATGGGGCGTCGATGGCAACCGCATCGTCCTGGCGGGCAGCAGCGCCGGCGCCGAAGCCGTATTGCACGCCGCCTACTGGCGGGATGAGGATCTGCTGCCCGGCAGCCCGCAGTTGCCCGACGGTTTCCGCTACGGCGGGGTCATCAGTTTGGCCGGCGCCATGGTGGACACCAGCCTCATCACCCGCCGGACGGCCATTCCCACCCAGCTTTTTCACGGCACCTGCGACAACCTGGTGCCCTACGGCACGGCGCCCCACCATTACTGCGCGGAGGGCGATCCCGGCTACCTGGTTTTGCACGGGGCGCACAGCATTGCCCGGCGGCTGGAAAATTTGGGTCAACCCTACCATCTCGTCACCGGCTGCGGGGGCGGCCACGAGTGGAACGATCAGCCGCTGTACCGCCAGCTACACCTGATTACCGGCTTTCTCCAAACGGCGGTGCTCGACGGCCGGTTCCGACAAGCGCACCGGCGCTACGGCGCGAATCGCGACTGCCAAACCGGCAAGGCATGGAGTTTTTGCAAGTAGTGTCTTCCCGGCGAAAGGATGGCGGCAGCTTTTGTTGAGCATTACGGAGAACGAAACCGTTAATTTTTTTAGGTTTGTTGATGAACGGGTCGGCCTTCATCTCAATCCAAAGTTTGACTGCAACTTTAATCTCAATTTCAACTAATGGAAGTTCAAAACGTACAAGTCGAAGCCGCGCAGCGCGGCGCTGATAATATCCGGCTGCTTTCGGTCGGCATGGTGGAACGCGCCAAATCCGGCCACCCCGGTGGTCCGATGGGGGGTGCGGATTTCATCCAGATCCTTTATTCCGAATTTTTACAATTCGATCCCGATGACATGCGCTGGCCATTGCGGGATCGCTTTTACCTGGATGCCGGGCACATGTCGGCCATGCTTTACGCTGTGCAAACCTTTTTTGGCAATTACACGATGGAGGACCTCAAACACTTCCGGCAGTTTAAGAGCCCGACGCCGGGCCACCCGGAAGTGGATATCGATCGGGGGGTGGAAAATACTTCCGGCCCCCTGGGATTGGGCCACGCCTTCGGCATCGGCAGCGCCATCGCGGAGTGTTTCCTGGCCAACCGCTTTGACGGGGCGACGGCCCATAAGACCTACATCTACATTTCCGACGGGGGCGTGCAGGAGGAGATTTCCCAGGGTGCGGGCCGCATCGCCGGTTACCTGGGCCTGGGTAATATCATCATGTTCTACGACGCCAATGAGATCCAGCTTTCCAGTCGCGTAGACGAGGTGATGACCGAAGATACCGCCAAGAAATACGAAGCCTGGGGCTGGCACGTATTGACCATTGATGGTAACGACCAGCAGCAAATTCGCGAAGCGCTAAAGGCGGGCAACGAAGAAACCGAACGCCCCACGCTGATCGTCGGCCAAACCCGCATGGGTAAAGGTGTGGTATTGGAAGACGGCTCGCCCTACGAAGGACAGGTGGAGTTGCACGGCAAGCCGCTGGGTAAATCCAAGGCTTCTTACGAAAAAACGGTGGAAGCGTTGGGGGGCGATCCGGAGAATCCCTTTGTCATCTTCCCCGAGGTGGCGGAAGATTACGCCCGGATCAAAAAGGAAAAGTCAGCAGCGGCCCAGGCGCGCCGCAAGCATTTTCAGCAATGGGAGGGCGAATATCCCGATAAAGCCTTACTGCTCGAACACTTTCTGGCGGGCGAATTGCCCGAGCTTGACTGGTCCAAGATCGAGCAAAAAGCCAACGGCGCCACGCGGGAGGGCTCGGCCCAGGTGCTTTCCTATTTGGCTGACCGGGTCGAGAATATGATCGTCGCCTCGGCGGACCTGTCCAATAGCGATAAAACCGATGCCTTCCTCAAAAAAACGAGCTCCTTTACCAAGGGCGACTTTTCGGGGGCCTTCCTGCAAGTCGGCGTATCTGAGCTGACCATGGCGGCCCTGGCCACGGGCATGGCCCTGCACGGGGGCGTCATCCCGGTATGTGCCACCTTCTTCGCCTTTTCGGATTACATGAAGCCCGCCATTCGCGTATGCGCCCTGATGGAGGAGGCTCCCATTTTCATCTGGACGCACGATGCCTTTCGCGTGGGCGAAGACGGTCCGACCCACCAGCCCGTGGAACAGGAGGCGCAAATCCGGTTGCTGGAGCAGTTGCAAAACCATTCGGGCAAGAACAGCTTCCTGGCCCTACGCCCCGCCGACACCCAGGAGGTTACCGCCTGCTGGAAGCTGGCCCTGGAAAACCGCCACTCGCCCAGCGGATTGATCCTTTCGCGCCAGGCTATCCAAGATGTGCCCGCCAAGCCCGGCAGCACCCGTTTTGCCGACGCCATGGAAGCCGAAAAGGGGGCCTACATCGTCAAGGATACGGAAGGCGCCCCCGACGTCATTTTGGTGGCCAACGGCTCGGAAGTATCTACCCTTTTTAACGGAGCTAAACTATTGGAAGAAAAGAAAGACTTGAAAATTCGCATCGTCTCGGCGCCCAGTGAAGGCCTGTTCCGCAACCAACCGGCGGAATACCAGGCATCGGTATTACCGCCGGACGTTCCCACCTTTGGATTGACCTCTGGACTGCCCGTCAACTTGCGGGGCCTCGTAGGCCCGAAAGGACAGGTGTACGGGCTTACCCATTTCGGTTACTCGGCGCCTTATACCGTGTTGGACGAAAAGTTTGGGTTTACAGGAGAGAAGGTTTATGAGGAGGTGGTGGCTTATTTGGGGGTTTGAATTGATCCCACACCTAGTGCTTCGATAATGTTAGAAAGGGAAAAACCTTTTAGCCGGAAAAAAAGAGCCACCAGGCGAAAACGCCTGGCAGCTTCCCAAATTCCCCCTTTTCAATATTCTTGCGTTTATTACTTAGCTTTTTAGTGTCATCTTCACTAACATTGTGACCCGTGATTGATTAAGTCGTCAACATTAGTGAATTATTATCTAATCCGATGACAATGCAAAACTATGGCCATTTCCCCTCAGATTTGCGCCTTAGTTTATTGAAAGTATGTAGTTTTTATGTGAGTTATGGTTGGAGTTGCCCTTATCGAAGACGATGTGAATTTCTTGTCCAAGGTTGAAGCCCTGATTAACCGTCAATTGGAGATGGCGTGTGTTTTCCGGGCGGTTCATCCCGTTTCTTTAATCGAACAGGAGGAAATTGTTCCGGATGTGGTATTGTTGGATTTGATGCTGGGGGAGGAGTCGGGTTTGAATTATATCGAAGCCATCAAGGAGCAATTTTCCAAGGTTAGGATAATTGTGCTGACCGGCAGGTCGGAAGAAGCCTATTTTTTGGAGGCGTTGCAAAAAGGAGCGGATAGTTATTTTCTAAAAGGGTCTTCTCCAACCTTGTTGATTGAGGCCATCCGGCAAGTATCCAGCGGGGGAATGCTGACGGATCCCAGACTTACCCCCCTTTTGGTGGATGCGATTCGTAAAGAGCGATTGCAGAATCAACTCCAGGACATCTTTCACCGGCAGGGGTTGGAGGTCACCAACCGGGAGCTCCGCATTATTCATCTGTTATTTCAGGGAAAAACCTACCAGGAGGTAGCCAACCACTGTTTTATTACCGTCAATACGGTTCGGTATTACGTCAAGTCGATCTACTCTAAATTGGAAGTGCATTCCAAGACTGCGCTGGTGCAAAAGATTCAGGATTTACTGGTGGCTTCCTCCTGAATGCCGTTTTTGGCAAGGCCAAGTTCGATAATAAAAGTAGACCCTGCTCCCTGCTGAGCATCCAGCCAGATGGCGCCGGACATCGCCCGCACCAGGATCCTGGAGAGGTACAATCCCATTCCGAAATGGGGCGTATTTTCTTTTTCTTCCCCATCAATCCGGTAGAACTTTTCGAATACTTTTTCGCGATCTCCGGCCGGGATGGCCTTGCCGGAATTCCGTATCCGGATTTCCAGTTTGCCGTTACCGGAACGGGAATGGATATCGATGGGGCCGCCTTTTGGCGAATAAGAGAGGGCGTTATTGAGCAGGTTGCTGATGACGCGTTCCAGATAAAAAGTATTACCCAATATAGGGGGGCAATCCTCAAGTTCGGTAGTTACCCATATCCGCTGGCTTTGGATGATGGGGGTCAGCAGGTCGATTTGGCCTTTGATGATGGGTTGGAGGTCAACCGCGTACAGGGGCATTTTAGGGGGTTGGTCTTCGAAGTTTTCGATTTCGATAATTTTGCGGGTCAGGTCGCTGACGTTTTTGGCGGCCAGGTCAATTTCGGATAGTTCCTCCCGGGTAGGTTCGACGCCGGGCTCGTCCCGGTGAAGGTTCATGCGGATCAGGCTTACCGGGGTTTGAATGTCGTGGGCGATCAGGCTGATGAGCTGGCGCTTTTCCCGGTTGAGCCGTTGGGAGTTCTGGTTGGCCTGTTCAATTTGCCGGTTCTTTTGGCGCAGGGAATGATAGAAAAAGCCCAGCATGGCGAGGAGCAGGAAAGCGGCGACGGTCAGGGCCAGGAAGAGGCGGTTGCGCAGGGTGTAGATCCGGTTTTGTTGCCGCAGCAATTGGTTTTCCCGTTCTTTTTTTTGGGTTTGGTATTGGACTTCCAGCTCGTTGATGCGCTGGAGTTGCTCTTCGTTGTTGAAGGTCCGCCAGGCATCGAGGTAGTTGTCAAGGGCGAAATAGGCGCTGTCGTACAGCTCCCGTTGTTGGTACAGTCTGGCCAGCTTGAGCGAGTATTGGGTCACCTCAGCTTCTCGCCCCGAACGTTTGGCGACCGCCAGGAAAGAGTCCAGTGCGATACTGGCGGCGCGAAAATCTTTTTGATTGCTGTAAATGCGGTGGAGGCCGTCGTAGCCCAAGATGCGATAGCGGGGCTGGTTTTGTAGGAGCAGGATGGCCACCGCGTCGTTGTAGGCCTCAATAGCTGTTTGCGGGGCCTCTTTTTGCTCCCACAGCCGGCCCAGGGTGATCAGGGCCATGCCTTGGGACGTGTCGTCGCCCAATTGCCGGTAACCTTCAATGGCGAGTTGCAGTTGCTGAATGGCCGAATCGGGCCGGTCCAGTTCTTGGTAAGCGATGGCGTAGGCTCGCCTGGCATCCGAGAGGCGTAAGGTGTCTTGTACTTGCTCAAAGACGGAAATAGCTTCCGGCAAATAGTTGACGCTGAGTTGGGGCTTACCGGTGTAGATGTGGGCGCCGGCGATATTGATAAACACCTGGCCCCTTTTGATTTTCCATTCGCGGGTGTCGTAGGCTTCGGTCAGGGCCAGGGCTTCCTGGAAATATTGCATGCCTCGGTCCCGCTCGCTTCCCCCCTGAAAGATGGCGGTTCCGAGCGCCATCTTGGCGGTGAATTGGGCCTGGTCGTCATTCAGTTCCGCTCCAAGCAACTCTAATTCGCCGGCGTATTGTTTCATTCGATCCAGGGAATTATCGCCTAAGA
This sequence comes from uncultured Saprospiraceae bacterium, assembly GCA_964458135.1. Taxonomy (GTDB): domain Bacteria; phylum Bacteroidota; class Bacteroidia; order Chitinophagales; family Saprospiraceae; genus CAYWHT01. The sequence goes on from CAYWHT010000134.1 coordinate 8,601, forward strand.
GCGGCACGAGTTGCTTAAGCAGGGAAATACGCTCTTGCCCTATTTCCGAATGCTCTTCCAATGCCTGGATCAAGCTGTCCACCTCGGTCGTCTGGGGATATACCGGCTCGATGATTAGCAAAGGCCATGACATAACAACGATTAGCCAAGCAATCCACCAGTTCCGATTATTTTTTTTCAACCCTTTGGTTTTTGATTCTAAAAACGGAAAGCTAAAGAATAAGTTAGAGTAAAAGGAACGAATTTCCAATGAACCCATTGCGGATTTAGTAGTTGGCCTCCAAATTGCAATTTTTTGATTATACTGCGTTGCGAAAATC
>CAYWHT010000135.1:0-8900 GCA_964458135.1 uncultured Saprospiraceae bacterium
TAAAAGCCCCTTCAGATCCGCGCCGGTGCTGGGATAGGCTACCTTGATTCCCCGTATATTGGCCACGACCGATTCCACACTGGAGGAGTGGTAAGGCCCGCCGCTACCGTAGGCGCCAATGGGTACCCGGATGATGGTGCTTACCGGCCACTTTCCGTTGGAAAGGTAGCACGAACGACTCACTTCGGTAAAGAGTTGGTTGAGCCCCGGCCAGATATAGTCGGCAAATTGGACTTCCACGATCGGTTTGAGCCCTACGGCCGACATGCCCACCGTACTACCGATGATAAAAGCTTCCTGGATGGGCGTATTGAACACCCTTTCGTCACCAAACTTTTGGGCCAGGGTGGCGGCTTCGCGAAAGACGCCCCCCAGCCGGCCGCCTACGTCCTGACCGTAAAACAGGCATTCTGGATGGGTGCGCATCAATTCCTCCACCGCGTGCAGGGCGCAGTCAACCATCAAAGTGGGTTGCCCCGCTTCCGGGCTGCGTTCGCCCCGTTCTTCCCCGACGGGGGTGGGGGCGAAGTCGTGCGTGTAGAGATCTTCCGGCCGGGGATCTTCTGCGGCCTTGGCCGCTTCAAAATCTTCCCGGACTTTTTTGTCTACCCGCTTATCGATACGCTCCAGTTCTTTTTCTTTGACGCCTTCCTCCAGCAACTGCTGGCGGAAGCGCGGGAAAGGATCGCGCTTCTCGTGATCTTCCAGGTCATCGCGGTACCATTCTTTGCGCACCCCGGAAGTGTGGTGGTTGAGCAGCGGCACATCGGCATGCACCAGAAAAGGACGTCGTTCTTTACGGATGACCTTGATGACCTCGCGCAGGCTGCGGTAGGACTCGAAAAAATCGCTCCCATCCAGACGCAACACCTCAATGCCGTGAAAACCTTGCGCGTATTCGGAAGCATCCTGCGCCCGCGTTTCCTCGGCATTGGCAGAAATATCCCAACCGTTATCCTGTACGAGATAGATGATGGGTAGCCGGCGCAATGCCGCCATTTGCAGCGCTTCCGCTACCTCCCCTTCGGTTATGGAGGCGTCGCCCAGCGAACAAACCACTAGGGGGCGTTGATCCTGTTGGGGGCCGTTATCCTGCAAGCCGGTGAGCTCCCGGTATTGCACGCCCAGGGCAACCCCGGTAGCCGGAATGGCCTGCATGCCCGTGGCGGATGATTGGTGAGGAATCTTCGGTTTGTCTGCTTCCCGGAGACTGGGGTGGGAATAATAGGTACGCCCCGCGGAGAAAGGATCGTCCCTTTTGGCCATCAACTGCAGCATCAGCTCGTAAGGTTGCACGCCAAGGCCCAACAGCATGGCGTCGTCCCGGTAGTAGGGCGCCACGAAATCCTGGGGCAGCAGTTGCAGGCCGATGGCCAATTGGATGGCTTCGTGGCCGCGGGAAGTGGCGTGCACGTATTTAGAGACCAACTTAAAGTTTTCTTCGTAGATTTCGGTCATCCTTTTGGCGCTCGCCATCAACTCGTAAGCCTGTAATAATACCTTTTTAGTTATTCCGGTTTTGGTTTTAATCATTTTGGTTAAAGCTTTTTGGCATTCACATTCCGCCCAGAGATTTGAGCTTTTCGCGGGTTACGACCAAATCCGCATTCGCGAATGCGGGGTAATGAGCCCGCATTAGCTCGATAATGCGCTCGAGGGGAACGTCGGCGAAGTGCCCGTATTCCTCCAGGTATTCCATAAACTGCCCACCCTGGCGGTCGTAGGCCTGGAAAATGGCGTCCTCGCGGCCATCCCACTCCAACGGGGTGACATTGAGCTTGTCGCACAACTTCCGGTTGAAAGCGGGGGTGGTCTTTACCCATCGTTCTTCCAGCCAGGCTTCCAGATAACCATGGGGCACCAGTTCATCGGATCCCAGCAGGGCCAGCATTTGGTCTAGGGCGATGTGGTTTTTGACTTTGGAGAGGCACAACCGGGCGGGAATATCACTGGCGCGCAGCGCGGCAATCATCAAAACCGCCTTGTCAATGCAATGGCCTTCATTACGCTCAAGCAGCCGGCTGGCGCGCATATCTTCGGCGGTGAGCCGAATTTCGTAGGGGTTGTAACGCCAGCCGTCGCGCACGGCGTAAAAAATGCGCATTGCCCGTTCCCTTGGAGAGGTCGCGCCTTCAATCGTGCGGCGGGCAAAGTTTCGCACTCCGGGATGATCACTGTCAATGATGGCGGCCGGACGGAGGTAATGTTGTTGTTCCTGCATCATGCTTTTTGTTTGAATTTTTCAATGGCCCGCGAGGTGAAGTCGGACAAGACGAGGCGGCCACTCAATTCGGCCCGCTTCTCCAGCAGTTGATCCCAGTTTTCGGTTCCTGCCCAAAAGGTGGTCTTGAGTTCCGCCATGGCGGCCGGGTGGTAGCCGGCCAGTTTATCCGCCAGCTCGGAAACCGCCGCATCGAGCGAAAGGGAGTCGTCGTATAAGTCGGCGTACAATCCTTTTTGTTGCGCCCACTCGGCCGGTCGCCATTGCGTTGGGTTCATGGCCAGTTGCGACATGGCGGAGTCTCCCACCTTTCGCGCTACCGCCGGCCCAACCACGAAGGGGCCGATGCCGATGGCCAGTTCGCTCAGCTTTAGGGCGGCGTGCCGGGTGGCCAGGCAGTAGTCGGTAGCCGCGGCAATACCTACGCCACCGCCAACGGCCTTGCCCTGTACCCGGCCAATAATCAATTTGGGGCATTTCCGCATGGCGTTGATGACGTTGGCGAAACCCATAAAGAAACGCTTGCCCGCGGGGAAATCCTTAATGGCCATTAACTCGTCAAAACTGGCGCCGGCGCAAAAGGTGCGATCTCCCCCGCTGCGTACCAAGATCACCTTGACTTCTTCAGCTTCCCCGCAGCGCCTAATAGTTTGCGCCAATTCCGATAACAAGCGCCCTGGCAGGGAATTATGGGCGGGATGGGAAAACGTTATGCTTGCAATACCATCGTTTACGGTGCTTTCAACCGATCCTAATTGGGTCTTATCTTCCATAGAATGCTTTTTTATGATACGGGACAAATTCTTTAGGCATTGCCCTGTAAGTTCACATTGCCTTCGGGGCGATAACGCTCGATATTATGAATCATGCCCCGGAAAATGAAATAGTGGAAGGGGAACATCGAGTACCAGTAAATCCGGCCTAGCAGCCCGAAGGGCCGGAAAGTAGCCGTCTGAATCAGCCAGGTTTCGTTTTCGGCGCGCCGCAGTGAAAGCTCCAACCAGGCCTCCCCCGGAAGACGCATCTCCGCGTACAATAAAAGGCGTCGTTTCTCTGGATCCGCCACTAACACGCGCCAGAAATCTAAGGCGTCGCCGGCGTTGATCTTATCCGGATGGGTGCGCCCGCGACGCAGGCCAATGCCTCCGAAAATTTTATCGATAAAGCCGCGCAGCCGCCACAGCGGGTCTGCGTAATACCAGCCCCGGTCGCCACCGATGGAAAAGATATTTTCCCAAACTTGCTCCGGTGTATTATGACGAATCGGCACCGACTGGCGATCCCGGAAACAACCGTATTGCGGAACTTTGATATAGTTTTTTAAGGACCCCAGCTTGGAACTGGAAACCAGCGAATCTTTCCAACTGGAGACGACCATATTCTGCTCGATGCGGTCAAAAGCCAATTCCACCGCCCGCCGGTAAGTTATGGGCTCAATACCCAGCATGCGGGTTAGGCGATTATCCCGGCTGACCACGTCAATTTTCATGCTATCCACCAGATTGACGGCCAGCTCGTAAGTCGTGGAAGTTACGAAGTAAAGCCAATAAGAGGAAAGCCGGGGCGTCATGACCGGCACCACAACAATGAAGCGCCGCAACCCGCGCACCTCCGCGTATTGCCGGAGCATATCCTCATAGGTGAGTACTTCCCCGCAACCGATGTCAAAATCCTGGTTGTAGCACTCCTCTCGCGACATTACCCCGGTCAGGAACTGAATCACGTCCCTGATGGCAATGGGCTCGCATTTGGTATTGACCCAACGGGGCGCCACCATGACCGGCAGTTTCTCCACCAAATCCCGCATAATTTCGAAAGAAGCACTTCCCGAACCCACGATAATCCCCGCGCGCAGAGCCGTGAGGGGCACGTTGCTGTCGCCGAGAATACGCTCCACGTTGAAGCGCGACTCCAGGTGCCGCGAGAGTTTTTGCTCCTCACTGACCATTCCGGTCAGATAGATGATTTGACGGGCCGAAGATTGCTCCACGTAGTTCCGGAAATTACGCGCCGCGGTTTCTTCCAGGCTCTCAAAGTTTTTTATGGAAGCCGACATGGAGTGAATCAGAAAAAAGGCAACGTCAAAATCCAGGGGGGCGCTGCCGGTGTCCACCTCGTACAGAAAATCCACCTCGAACACCTGAACGTCCCATTCGGGCTCCACTTCAAAGCTTTGACGATTGCGCACGCAGCAAATCACCTCGTGCCCCTGTCGCAAAAGCACCGGCAACAGCCTTTTACCGATATATCCGGTAGCACCCGTTAATAGTATCCGCATAAAAACTTAATTACTGTTACTTTCTTAACAGGACGTGCAGGGATTTGTTACTGCTCCAGCATGCGCACCATCGTTAAAATGGTGGCAATGGCTACGGTTTCGCCGGCCTCGTCGTATACATCGACTAAAAACTTGACAATTCCCTTACGCACTTCTTCGTCTTCGCGCTTCTCCTGGGCGATCTTTTCCTTTAGGGTGAATTTCACCCCGATAGTCATCCCCGGATAGACGGGTTTGGTGAAGCGGCATTCCTCCAAGCCGTAATTGAGTAGTACGGGCCCCTTCTTAGGGTCGACAAACAAACCGGCGGCTTTGGACAGTACAAAGTAGCCGTGGGCCACGCGGCCCTCGAAAATGGTGCCGTCCAGAGAAGTAGCGTCCATGTGGGCGTAGAAATTATCGCCACTCACATTGGCGAAGTTGACGATATCGGCCTCCGTAACGGTATGCTTATGGGTGAAGATGGTCTCCCCCACGCGCAGCTCTTCAAAATGCTTGCGAAAGGGGTGGATGGGCGTTTCCTGGTAGGTAGCTCCGTATTGAAAGACTTGGGTGATTTCGGTAATATCGGTGGGATGCCCCTGTATGGCGGTACGCTGTAGGTAGGGCCGCACCCCGCGTATGCCTCCCATTTCTTCGCCGCCACCGGCCCTGCCGGGCCCCCCGTGGCAGAGCAGGGGCATGGGCGAACCGTGGCCCGTGCTTTCGGCGGCGCTGCGTTCGTTGAGCACCAGGATGCGGCCGTGAAACGGCGCCGAACCCATGACGTACTCGGTGGCAATTTTAGCATCGGCGGTAGCGATAGTGCTTACCAGGGAGCCTTTGCCCAAATTGGCCAGTTCGATGGCCTCATCGAGGTTGCGGTACGGCATTAGCGTACTGATGGGCCCGAAGGCTTCGATATCGTGCGATTCCTGGCGGTTAAACGGATCTTCGTTGAGCAATACGAGCGGCGACATAAACGCCCCCTTTTCCCGTTTGGCCCCGATTACTTCGAAATCTTCTTCCCGCCCGTACACCAGGCGCGAGCTTTGTTTCAAGCGGTTGACCTGTGCTTTGACTTTTTCCAGCTGCCCGCGGCTCACCAGCGCGCCCATGCGAACGCCTTCTTCCTGCGGATTGCCGATGGTCGTCTTGTCGAGCTGGGCGGCCAGTGCTTCCTGCACGGGTTCCACCAACTGCTCCGGCACCAGCAGGCGCCGGATGGCGGTGCACTTTTGGCCGCACTTGGCGGTCATTTCGCGGCGCACTTCCTTGACGAACAAGTCAAAGGCCGCGGTTCCCGGAAGGGCGTCCTCGCCCAGCACGGCGGCATTGAGGCTATCGGCCTCCATGTTGAAGTGCACCGCATTTTCGATGACGGCGGGATGGGCCCGCAACTTGCGCCCCGTACTGGCCGAACCAGTAAAGGTGACTACGTCCTGCTCCGTTACCGGATCGAGAATACCTCGACCCGGGCCATTATCCAATTGCAGGGCGCCTTCCGGAACCAAGCCCGAGTCGATAATATCCTGGAAAACCGCCCGGGTAAGGAAAGAAGTCAACTCGGAGGGTTTGACGATGGCCGGCATCCCGGCGAGCAAGGTGCAGGAAAGCTTTTCCAGCATCCCCCAAACGGGAAAATTAAAGGCATTGATATGAATGGCGACCCCGTGCCGGGGCAGCATGATATGGTGGCCAATAAAGGTGCCGTTTTGGGACAATTTGGCCGCCTCGCCGTCAACGTAGAACGGCTGATCGGGAAACTGGCGGCGCAGGCTGCCGTAGGCAAATAGGGTGCCGATTCCGCCGTCGATATCGATCCAGTTATCGGATTTCGTCGCTCCAGTCTGGTAACTGAGCGGATAGTACTTTTTGCGAATGCCGTTGAGGTGCAGGGCGAGATTTTTGAGCATTAGCCCGCGCTGCCGGAAGGTCATCTTGCGCAGGGCGGGGCCGCCCACGTTGCGGGCGTATTCCATCATGGCGCCGTAATCGAGCCCTTCACTGCCACAGGTGGCGATAACTTCTCCCGTGATGGCGTTATACTGGGGCAGGCCTTCCCCATCGTGCGGGACCCACTGCCCCAGGGCGTAGTTAGGTAACTTCATGATCGATCGTTGGCTTTATTTGGTTGGTGTTGCTACGAATGAATGTTCGTTAGCAAAAATAGCAATTTGGAAGGGGTTTCACAACGAACTTCGACGAAGCGCTATAATTCCAAATCATGCCCTGCCGGGCAACGCGCATGCCCGCCGAACGGATGGTCGAGCGGGCGTTTCCACCGGCCTGCAACACCGGATTGGTGTGGTTAAAATGGATGAAGTGAATTTTAGGGCGCTCCGCGGGTGGAAGAGCGCCGAATCTATCCAGGCTCTCTTCGATAAAGGGATGCGGGATCTGGCTCATATCGCGCCCCGGAATTTCGCCATTCGCAAAGAAGGCGCCATCGAGCAGGGCATAGTCTACCCGGGCGATTTCCCGGCTAATATCCCTTTCCCAGCGCTCCCATTTGTCGAATCTTAAATAATGCTCTAATCCCACTGGTAGTCTGCCAACCCAAAATTTGTGAATGCTGACTTGGCCAGACCCAACAAAAAAAACGGCCCCGACCAACTACTTCCTCTCCTTTCGTTCTTTCCAGGTTTCAAACAATGCCGGCTGCTCCGGCCGGTCTTTCGGCGCTTCGCGCAGAGGGGCGCAAGGCTTTAAGCTATCTTTCAATTGTTGGGGCAATTCCTGGTACAGGCGCGTACCTTCCGTTTTCCAGGCGATCATTTCGTCGCTGACCGTTTTGACGACTTTGGCGGGGTTGCCCAGTACGAGGCTGCGCTCGGGGACTTCGGCCTCCGCTTTGACGAAGGCGAGTGCTCCCACGATGGATTCCTTCCCGATAATCGCCCCATCCATAATAACGGCGTTCATGCCCACCATGGCGTTTTCGCCGATCGTCGCCCCGTGGATGACGGCGCCGTGCCCGATGTGGGCGGAAGGCGCCAAACGCACGCTCACCCCCGGAAACATATGTACGGTGCAGTTCTCCTGCACATTACATCCATCCGCAATGACAATCTCGCCCCAATCGCCGCGGATGACGGCGCCCGGTGCGATGTATACCCGCTCGCCAATGATGACGTTGCCCACTACCGTAGCTTGCGGGTGTACGAAGGCGGATTTGGCGACGACCGGGCGGAAACCGTTGAATTCGTAAATCATATTATTGACTCCGTGGATTTTTGTTAAACTTTTAAGATGAGTAGAATTTTTAATAGATGCGGTGTAAATTAAAGAGCACCCCCAAACAATAAGGTATTTTTTCCAAATGTGACGAATAGAATGGTTCGGCTCGATCCCCGGCAGAACGATTCTTAGGTTCAAATTCCCGATCCGTTGGCGCAATACAATTGGCAATATATCAGTGAAACCGGTAAGCAGTACATTGTGGGCTTATACCATGGCCCACAGTCGGGCCACCTGATGGTGCATTGTAACTCCCGCATCGTTTTAATCGATTTTCACGTGCTCAAATCGTCCACCTATTCGCTTTTCCTCGATGACGAATTGTGTGAATTGAAGTTGGAACGTAAAGGAGATCGATTCCATTATGATTTCAACATCAACCGGGAAGCCGATACGCCCAAGAATCGACAACGCAAGAAGGAAGCAGCCCGCCAACTAAAAGGCGGTCTACTGATCGCCACCACTCTGGCGGTCGTGCTGGGCATATTTCTGTTTTTCGTACGCAGCCAGCAGGCTTTACCCGGGCCACGGGAAAAAACGACCCTACTGGCGCAAAATAGCCTCAACACCATCGTCAAAGTTTTCCCTGACCGCTCCGAAGACGCTTCCCAAAGTTTCCGGTACTCCTTTGCGGCCGGAGACAAAATCATTCGCGGTCAGAGTGAGCTGATGCGCGAATTTCGGGGCATGCTTCCACTCAAGGCGGGCGACGAGTTTCTCGTCCGTTACCTGGGAAACCGGCCCCAGGTGCACGAAATCGACTTCAGTCGCCCCAGCGAACGCCAGCTACAAAAGTACCGCAACCGGGCCATCGAAAAGCACGCCACCCTCCATCCCGGTAAATCCCGCACCTTCGTAGCCTGCCTGGTTGATCAGCTCGCGCAACATTACGGTCCGCACGCCTATGCCGATATTTTTTTCCAGGATCGTCCCTCCCGACAACAAAAAGAACACAACCGGCAAACCTTCCACAACCTGCGCCAGGATCCCGCCCTACTAAAGGCCATGGAAAATTGCCGTTAACTGCCGGGGAGTGCTTATCTTTGAACCCATTGCGGGTTTGGTCTTTGAGTCGAAAATTAGCAATTTTTTGATTAGACAAGGTTTACCCGACCGAACGGGCGGGTGGAGTAAGCTAAATGAGGATTTTCGCAACGCCGTATAATCAAAAAATTGCAATTT
>CAYWHT010000136.1:0-7660 GCA_964458135.1 uncultured Saprospiraceae bacterium
AGTTCTTGAGATAGCAGATAAAGGCAAGAGTGGTGAATTTGAAAAAGGCGACATGGCGATTCTCAGCCTTCCTGACAATATCGAGGTACCACTGGGAATAGTCGTCGGTGCGTTTCGTAATTTCCTTGGCCATGGAATAATGCAGTTGAGAGATTTAGAACTTTTTTAACAATATTTAAGTTATAGATAGTGAACACTTAGGTAGCTTTTGATATTAACTTTAACATTTGCTAAGCGCTGCAATTTCCCCCTCCTCCCCAAAATGTTAAGAAGTGTTAAAGTTTGTCTTTTTTGGAATTTAACCGTCCTTTTTTTGAATTAAGTCCCCCTTAACAGAAAATTAGGCACAAAAGTAATAAATTAGATGTTGAAGAAAATGAAGCGGTTTTAAATCTAGAAAATCTCTGTTTTATGAAAAGATATGGTATCAGCGCAATTTTACTGTTGGCGTTTTTTCTGATAAGCGGTACGGCCGTTTACGGTCAATACGATGATTTGTATTACAATCCCGAGACGGATGCGGAGTATTACGAGTCCGACCGTTCTTTTGCGGATCGCAGTAATCGTTCTGAAAAGAATTTTGACGACGACTATTACGATTTTCAGTACACTTCCCGTATTCGTCGTTTCCATCGGCCTTACACCGGCTTTGGGTTTTTTGATCCGTTCTTTACGGATGCTTATTACTATACGGGGGCGGTAACGCCCGGCGTGACGGTTTTGGTTTACGACAATCCTTTCCGCTACCGTCCGGTAGGTGGATTTGGGTATGCACCTTTCCGTTACCGGAATAACTTTTTCCGCAGTCCGTTCTACGGATTTGCCGGTCCTGCAGTCGGCGTCAACTTTTTCTACGGACGTCCTGGCTTCGGCTTTGGCCCGTCTTTCGGTTTCGGTTCGCCCTGGGGCTTTAATTCGCCCTTTTACGGAGGCGGCTTTTACGGCGCCAATGCTTTTGTTGGCGGGGGCGCTTTTGCCGGTGGCGGCGGTTATTTCTGCCCGCCCGCATGGGGTGCCGGTTACTCCTATAATACGGTCAATACGGTTGCCGGCAATACGACTACTTCTTACGGCCCGCGCGGCGGTGTTTCCTCCACGACGACCGAGCAAATCAGCCCGCGTACGCGCACTCGCACCACGACTACGGATGCCGGCAAGGCTAATATCACGCGCACTTCTCCGCGTACGACCGATCGCGTCACGCGCAATGCCGAGCAGACGCGCCGCGCCGCACAATCGGATCGCGATCAGTATTCCACGCTCAACAATCGCCGCCGGACTTCCGTAGCGGATAACGATCCGCGCGAACGCTACGACCGCAGCCGCACCCGCGCGCTGGATCGCAATCGCACTTTCGATCGCACGATCAACCGCACCTACGATCGCAACCGCAGCACGCGCACCTACGATCGCAGCCGCAGCACGAGAAACAATAACGTATTCGATCGCAGTAGCCGCACCCGCAGTAGCCGCAGCACCATCAACCGCGGCAGCAATCGGCGCTCCACGCGTTCCTACTCGCCGCGCACGAGAAGCAGCAATAGCAACCGCTCCTACCGGCCGAGCCGGAGCAGCCGCACGCGCTCCAGTGGCAGCACCCGGTCGAGCGGCAGTCGCTCCTCCTCTTCCCGCTCCAGCGGCGGCAAACGTGGCGGTGGCCAATAAACAAAACTCAGGCTAATTTCGGCAACAGCCAGAAAGTGGGTGGAGGCTCCAAAAACTTCCACCCACTTTTTTTTACCACATATGCGGCGCATCCCTTCCCTATCATTTTCCCGAATGGAATCATGTTGTACCTTACGATTGATTTACCACCTATCTTTGTGTTTTTATGAAAAAAAAGCGTAAGAATATTCCAAACATCGGGTTGGCAGCAGCCACCGCCATTCTTCTGTTCACTACCGGCCTATTGACGGCCCAGACGACGGCCGACGCCTTGCGCTATTCCACCTTTGACTACGGTGGTACGGCCCGCTTTCTGGGTTCCGGCGGCGCTTTGGGCGCCCTGGGCACTGAATTTTCCACCCTGAGCACCAACCCCGCCGGCCTGGCGATGTACCGCAGCTCCGAAATCGTATTCACCCCCTCCATCTTATCGACTCAAACGACTTCGCAGCTGGAAAATGACCGCGGCAGCCCAGCCATCGAAACGTCCCGTACCGTATTCAACATCAACAACTTTGGCTTCATCGTGCATTCCCGGCCTCGCAATCCCCGTTGGAAGACGGTCAATTTCGGCATCGGCGTCAACCACCTGGGCAACTACAACCAGGAATTCGACTTTCAGGGCATCTCGGTGGGCTCCATCGTGGAGCGCTGGCAGGAGCGGGCCAACGCATTCGGCCTCGACAACCAGGAGACCGGCCCCGCCTTCGATGCGGGCGCCCTGTTGGACATCGGCGAAGACGGCATCTTTGAAACCGATTACGAGCTCGCCCCCAACGAAGCCATCTTTCGCTCCCAGAATGTGCGGCGCGAAGGTAGCATGACCGAACTGGTCTTTTCCCTTGGCGCCAACTACAACGAACGCTTCATGTTTGGCGCCACCGTTGGCGTGCCCTTCGTCAGCTTTGAAGAAAATAAGGAATACTTTGAGGAAGATATTGGCTCCGGGCAAGATGGCAGCGTGCCCTTCTTCGAAGATCTCACCTTCCGGGAAGAGCTGCAAACCACCGGTGTGGGCGTCAACTTCAAGCTGGGCGCCATCTTCCGGCCGGTACAGGCCCTGCGCATCGGCGCGGCGGTGCACAGCCCAACCAGCCTGAGCCTTGACGACGAGTTCACCACCGAAATCATCTACGCTTTTCGCGAAGAAGGACAAGTCAACGAAGGTAGCGGCGGGCTCGATGAAGGGTTGTTTGACTACAAGCTGAGCACCCCCTGGCGCTTTATCGGCAATCTGGGGGTCGTCATCAAAAAGTACGGCTTCCTCAACGCTTCGGTAGAGTTGGTGGATTACGGTAGCGCCAACTTCAAATTCGAGAATTTCCCCGAAGATGAAGCATTCGCCAACGAAGATATCGAGCTCACGCTGGGCCAGGCCCTCAACGTTCGCCTGGGCGGCGAAATCGCCCTCGACATCTTCCGCATCCGGGGCGGGGTCAACATCCTCCCCTCTCCCTTCGACGAAGACGACAGCAGCACCCTGACGTACCAGGGCGGCCTGGGCATCCGCAGCGGCAAGTTCTTTGCCGACCTGGCCTACCGCTACCGCAACGAAGATTTTACCTATATTCCTTATACCGTGCAGAGCAGCGTGGAGCAGATTGTGAATAATGAGGTGACGACGAGTAATTTTTTGTTGACGGTGGGGTTGCGGTATTAGTGGTTAGTGGGGCTTCCGAAAGAACTTTCAATCATCGAATGGCGAAGCCCTGTAAGGCCTAACCACTAATCACTAATCATTACCACCCATGGATTCTCTCACACAAATCACCCTTGGCGCCGCTGTCGGCGAAGTCGTTCTAGGGCGGAAGGTCGGCAACCGGGCCATTATGTGGGGTGCGATTGGCGGCACCCTGCCCGATCTCGACGTCATGGCCAATCTGGCGGGCGACGAGCTGAGCGCGCTGGCCTACCACCGGGGCATTTCGCACTCTTTTACCTTTGCGGTGCTGGCGCCCGCAGCGTTGGGGTGGCTGGCGCACCGTATTTACGAACAGCGAGGCAGCCCCCGGCAGGCGCGCGATTTTATTTGGGTGGGGCTGGGGCTGTTTGCCTTGTTGACGCTGGGCGCCATTCTGCAGCCGATACCCCCGAATGAAGCCGTGGGCATCGGTTTGGCGGTGGCGTTGGCCATGTTGTTTTTTCCTGGGCTCGTATGGATGCGGGAACGCTTCCGGCGGCGCCCGCCGCGTTACGCCAATGCCGGCTGGCGGCAGTGGAGCTGGTTGTTTTTCTGGGCGATTTTCACGCACCCGCTGCTGGATTCCTGCACCTCCTTCGGCACGCAGCTCTTCCAACCCTTCTGGGATTACCGGGTGACGCTCAACAATATTTCGGTGGTGGATCCCATCTATTCCCTGCCCTTTATGATTTGCGTCATCATCGTCTCGGCGCTCACCCGGCAAAATCCCATCCGGCGCATCGTCAACTGGGTGGGTATCGGGCTGAGTAGCGCCTACCTCTTGTACACCTTTAACAATAAATACCGGGTGGAGCAGATCTTTCGGGAATCGTTGGAGCAGCAGGCCATTCCCTACCGACGCTTCACCACTACGCCGACCCTTCTCAACAATGTGCTGTGGCAGGGCGTAGCCGAGGGGCCGGATACCTTTTATTACGCGATGTACTCTTTTATGGATGAAGAGCCCGTCATCCCGCAATTTCAAAAAATACCCAAGCGGCACGATTTGCTCACCGGCCACGAGCAAGACCGGTCGGTGCGCATCCTCCGCTGGTTCTCCAAAGGCTATTACGCCCTGGAAGAGCGCCCCGACGGCACGCTCTTGCTGGTCGACCTCCGCTTCGGCGCCATCCGGGAGACGGATGAGCCGGAGGAATTTATTTTTAAGTTTATTCTGGAGGATCGGGATGGGGAGTTTGTGGGGCGACAGCCCGAGCAGGGAGGAAGGCGGGATTTGGAGGGGGCCTTGGAGTCTTTTGCGAAGCGGATACGTGGTAGATGAGCTGCTTGATTGAGCATGCTCGTCGCTTCAGGCCTTGGCGGGTCTATGTAGCTTTGGTCAAGTTACCCCAATAACCTGACTTCTGCAAGCATACACAAAGCTGCATAGCTACAGAGGCCCGGAGAGCCCGCAGCAACATTGCAGAATGCACATTCAGATCTTGAACCGGCGCTCCGGCACCCCCGCCATTGCCACCTTCAACCGGTGGTAGGTCGAATCGCTCAGGGGCGCCAGGGGAGTGCGCACGCTGCGGCTGCCCATGCCCATAATTTCCAGCGCTGCTTTGATGCCCGCCGGATTGCCTTCGGCATATAGCCAGGGGTGAACGTCGAGCAGGTCGAAGTTGAGTTGTTGGGCGGAGGCGTAATCGCCTTTCAGGGCGGCGCGCACCATTTCGGCGTACTGAAAAGGATAGGCGTTGGCGATGACGGAGATGGCGCCGTCGCCCCCGCAGGAGAGCAGCGGCAGGGTGAGGGGGTCTTCGCCGGAGAGTACCAGAAAATTATCGGGCCGGCTTTTGAGGATTTGCATGCACTGCACCAGATCGCCGCTGGCTTCTTTGACGGCGATAAATTTCTCGCTGGCTTCGGCCAGGCGCAGCACCGTTTCGGGGGCCACGTTAGAGCCGGTGCGCCCCGGCACGTTATAGATAATGATGGGCAGGGGCGATACCTCTTCCATCGCCATGTAGTGCTGGAAGATGCCTTCCTGCGGCGGTTTGTTGTAGGCTGGGCTGCTCGACATGATGGCGTCGAAGCCCTCCAGGTTATAGTTTTGGATCCCCTCCACCAGCTTTTCGGTATAGTTGCTGCCAAAGAGGCCGGCCACGATGGGCACCCGCTCCTGGACGCGGTCGATGGTGAAGTCGAATACCTGGCGGCACTCTTCGCGGCTTAAAGTGATGGCTTCGCCGGTAGTGCCCAGGGAGACGATAAAGTCCACGCCGCCGGAGATGACGTGATTGATGATGCGCTCCAGCGCTTCGTAGTCTACCTGCTTATCCGCCTGGAAGGGGGTAACCAGGGCCACACCGGTACCGCGGAGTTTATGCTGCTTCATGGGTCGTATTGGTCTTGCTGAGTAAGAGCTCCATTTGTTCGATGTACTGGGAAAGGTTGTTCCCCTTGGTTTCGATCATCAGATCGAAGGCGTAGATGTTTTCGGTGCTGGGCCCCACGCGGAGCGGCGCCTTGGACAGAGTGGAAATATACTCCGCAAACAGCTGGGGCTCGGGATCGAGCGTCATCAGGATGTCGAAGTTCTGGTCCATAAATTCCTGTACCGTTTGCGCCTTGGGGCGCAGGAAGAAATCGAACTGGTGGCGGTTAAAATGGCGGAAAGTGAAGTTTTCGTTTTTGGTGTCGTCGTCGAAATAGCCGAGTAGGCGCACGCGTTTGCCTTGCTTTTTGAGCTTATCGGCGTACTGCAGAACGGTTTGCCGGTTTTCGAGATCCGTAGCGTCGAAAAGGATACCGATCGCGTGGGCCTTCTGCAGATTGACGCGTTTGCGTGGGGGGCCTTGCAGTCGCTGAAGTTGTTTTTTCAGCAAACGGCGGTGCCACTTCAATCGAGTTTGGTAAAATAGACGCATGGTATGCGGCGCGTTGTTAGGTTTAAGATTTAAATGTGAATGCCTAATTCGCTGAGTCATTATTTAAGAACTTGCTTGAGTGCTAAACCTAGTGCCTCGGGAACTAGCATCTCTTAAAGATAAGGGTTTAATGACTTTTGTGCGCTGGACTTTAAACCTCAAACCGATACGCGCTTAGCCGTTTTGGTTTTGTTTTTCTTTTTGCTCTTTTGCTTGATCCGTTCCCTCTTGTTGGTTGCTATCGTTTTCTTGTTCTTTCTGATTAGGTTCCGGGTTTTCACGTTGTTCTTTGGCCAGTTCTTCGGGGGTCATCACGTTGTAGACGCCCATATTGCCGTATTTTTCGATACGGGCTTCGATGCGCTCATCGGGGTCCATGGGCATCAGCTCGGACAATGCCTTTTTGATCTGTCGCTTGAGCAGTTTGGCCATTTCTTCGGGGGCGCAATGGGCGCCGCCTAGGGGTTCTTTGATGATGCCGTCGATGATGCCGAATTCGTACATGTGGTCGGCCGTCAGCTTGAGGGCTTCGGCGGCTTGTTCTTTGTAGTCCCAGCTACGCCAGAGGATGGAGGAGCAGGATTCGGGAGAGATCACCGAGTACCAGGTATTTTCGAGCATGTAGACGCGGTCGCCCAGCCCGATGCCGATGGCGCCGCCGGAGGCCCCTTCGCCGATGACGGCGCAGACGATGGGCACCCGCAGTTGCGCCATCTCCAGGAGGTTGCGGGCGATGGCTTCGGCCTGGCCGCGCTCTTCGGCTTCCAGGCCCGGGAAGGCGCCCGGCGTATCGATCAGCGTGACGACGGGAAAATTGAAGCGCTCGGCCAGCTTCATGAGGCGCAGGGCTTTGCGGTAGCCTTCGGGATTGGCCATGCCGAAGTTGCGGTACTGCCGCATCTTGGTGTTGACTCCTTTTTGTTGCCCCATGATGACGACGGTTTGCCCGTCGAGCGAGCCCAGTCCGCCCACAATGGCCCGGTCATCGCGGTAGTTGCGATCTCCGTGCATTTCGACGAACTTGCGGCACATCTGTTTGATGTAGTAGTAGGTATAGGGCCGTTCGGGATGGCGCGAGAGCTGCACTTTCTGCCAGCCGGTGAGGTTGCTGTATATTTCCTTGCGCTTGTTGCGAATTTTGGTTTCTAACATCCTGATCATCTCGGAGACGTCGATGTCTCCCTCCGACCCCACTTGTTTGAGTTTCTCCAGTTGTTCGTGGAGCACTTCCAGCGGTTTTTCAAAATCCAGGAAGATCATAAGCTAGCTTTTTCGTGGTTTCGCTTGGGGTCAGGGTGTGCAAAATTACGAATAAGCGGTAAGGAAGTGGGGTAATGGGAACTTTTTTTTGAGAAATTGTGGTTAGGGGGTTGTGGTGATGGCGGAGGTGTGTTATATTTGCACTCGCCTTTGAACGGGAGGGTTGAGTTGAGTAAAATTC
>CAYWHT010000136.1:7760-8882 GCA_964458135.1 uncultured Saprospiraceae bacterium
CGGGTTCGAGTCCGCGGCATTATATCTTGGTCCGGTAGTTCAGTTGGTTAGAATACATGCCTGTCACGCATGGGGTCGCGGGTTCGAGTCCCGTCCGGACCGCTTATGCTTTGAAAATGCGACTGGTAATCAATGAGTTATGAAAGCTGGTTGCCGCCAGCAGTCGTTTTCAAAGATTTATGCGAAATTGAAAAAGGTCTGAGTCTCACTCAGGCCTTTTTCTTTTTTTGCGCCATCCGTTATCAGATCGGCTGATTTTGATTGAAACATAGAACATTAAACCCGGAAATTGAAATGAGTGTTCTCAGGAAATAAAAGACGAGCTCCGCAAGCTTGACAAGGCGCAATAGGCGGAGCTGATGCACTACATGATCGAATTGCTGGCTTCCGACGATTTCGAACTATTGGACAAATGGAAAGCCGAGTTCCCGAGGCACTAGTCCTCCTACTGTAAGAGCTTGTTTGGATTTCACCCTTTCTCCACTCTTGAAAGGGCGGCTTGTTCAGCACAAAATTTGGCGGCATTCGCCTCAAAAGCAAAATCCAAACAAGCTCTAATTAATTTTGTAATAATATCCATAATTTTAAGCAATCAGCCCGCATTTGCCATCGCCGATTTTGGCCCACGCTTCTATTTTCTTTATCCTGCTTCCTGTCTCCAAAAGTCAATGACTTTACTATTCTCAATTTTGAACCCGTAAATGACCGTTGACTCCGTACACCAATCAGGTTCGACTAAAAAGGTGTTGTTAACACTTAATGTAAACGAGCAATCTTCACCATCAAAATCCACTGCAATTTTATCTTTACAAATCTCTGGGTCGGTAAAATCTTTTGGTGCAATATTGAAATGATATTCCTTTTCAAATCCTTCTTTTTCACGGAGTGTGTCTGAGTTAATGTCAGAGAGGAATTGGTTTAAATATTCTGGCGTTAGGTCGACCATTACGGAAGTATCTTGGCCGTTATCCGGGTATTGAACTTTTCGTGTGGAATCAAGTTGGTCAAAAAAGTCGGACTGAAGGCCTTTGTCTTTAAGGTTCAAAAAATCAAGACTCGTACTTGAGCATAGGATCGAATCGTTTTGTTTTGGTTCCGCTTCGTCTAATTTTTCGGGTTCTT
>CAYWHT010000137.1:0-8871 GCA_964458135.1 uncultured Saprospiraceae bacterium
ACCGAAAGCCGGTTGACGGTGCCGCCGAAATTGGAAAAGTCATCATGGCCCTGGTAGTAACTCAAATAGAGCCGATCGGAAGGCGACAGGGTATAATTGAACTTGGCGTTAAGATCGTAAAAACTAAAATTAGTGGCGCCGGTTTCGCCCTGCCGGGATTTGTAATTGCGGGTTACCGGCTCCAGGAATAGATCGAGCAGAGACCAACGCCCCGAAACGAAGAAGGCGCTCCGGTCTTCGCGAATCGGGCCCTCCAGGGAGAACTGCCCCGCCACGGGGCTGATTTGCGCACGGCCGTGCAATTCCCGTTGGTTGCCCTCCTTGGTGCGGATATCCAGCACCGAAGACAAGCGGCCACCGTAGCGCGCCGGAAAGCCCCCCTTGTACAAGCGGGCGCTCTTCACCGCATCCGTATTGACCACCGATAACAGTCCGGCAGCGTGCAGATAGTTGTACACGGGCACGCCGTCAATCATCACCAGGTTGTGCCCCACATTTCCTCCCCGCACCGAAAAACCGCCGATGCCGTCGGCGCCGGTCTGCACTCCGGGAATCAGGTGGGTCGACCGGATGATGTCGGCGGCGCCGCCCAAGGCAGGGGTGAGGTTACGCCCCGTCAGGCCGGCCATTTCGCGGGCGGGGCCTTTTTGGCGGGTCGTATCCAGCTGCGGTTTGCCAATCACCAGCACCTCATCCAGGGTTAAGGTATGTTCCAGACGAAATTCCAGGCGCCGGTCCTGTTGCAACTTCATCTTTCGGTAAGCAGGTTCATACCCGATGTAGGACACCTGCAGACGAGCCTCGCCACTGGGCAAGGTCAGGCTGAAGAAACCGTATTCGTTGGTCTGCGCACCCCGCTGGCTCTCCAGATCGTAAATATTGGCCGCAATCAGGCGCTCGCCGGTCTGTTTATCCGCTACGTATCCGCTAAGGGTAACTTCCTGCTGTACCGGCTTGGGATAAAGCACCACCGAACCGCCGATAAGCCTGAAACCCATCGGGCTGCCCGCCAGCCACTCCTGCAGCAGGTCGCGCAATGTCACCGACCGCCAATGGCCCCGGACATTTTTTTCGGGCAGCAGGGCATTGCTAAAAGACAGGGTGACTTTTTCCTCCTCGGCCAGACGGTATAAGGCTTTTTCAAGCGAGATACTGTCTGCCAGCCGCAGACTGACACGCCGCTCCAATGGCTCTCCGGTTTGTCCGGTGACCTTTAGCGCCAGCAGAACAAGAACAAGACAGTAAAGAAATCTCATGAAAGCCCAAATATGCTATGCGTCAAGGAAGTGAACTATTCAAAATTACGGCTATTCGGGCAGGAATTCAAATCACTCATCGCAGGGCTGTCCGCCAACAATAGAAAAAGTCTGTCGGGATGGCGATTCGATTTCCCCACCCACCGTAGATTTAATGATCTGCAGCAGGGAATCGATGCTGGTGGAGCTGCTATCCTCGACGAGATGAGAAATCGGACAAGTTTTGGCGGGCGTCCGGCTGATATCCAGATCGATGCCGTAATACCGCTCGAGAATAAGGGCCACCCGCCGCAGCGGCGTATTATCAAAGCGGATTTCGCCCTTCATCCACAAGTCATTGACCCGCACCGTCAGCGCTTCCCGGTACATGCGGCCTTGTCTTTCGCAGACGCCGCGCTGATGCGACTCAATGACGGTGCTGTTCCCGTTGTTGAGATCCATAAAATCCACTACGCCCGTATCCACTTCCACTTCGGTCATCTTCTCATTGGGGTAGGCGCGCAAGTTGAAAGCCGTGCCGAGCACCCGCACTTCGGTATCCGTATTAGTGCGGATAATAAAGGGGCGTAAGCTATCCTTCCGCACTTGAAAATAGCCTTCGCCGGTGAGTTGCACCAGCCGGCGGCCCTTTCCGTATTGAACCGCCAAATGGCTTTTTTCATTGAGTGTCACCAGGCTGCTGTCGGGCAATAGAAGGGCGGCGCGCTCACCGGGATTGGTAATGTGCACCTTGTCGGCGTTGGCAACGGGATCCGCCGCGCCGGCCGATTGGTAATAGTAATAAAGCAGGAGAAAGAGTAAAGCCAACAGAAGAACAACCAAAAACCACAATCCGAGAGGACGGGCGGGAGAGGCGCCGCGCCGCGGTTGATCCCGGCGCCCTCGCTTTTGCAACTTCTCCCATCCCTTTTTGGTGTCGGGTTCGTATCCGGCTTTGTACTTCCCACTGAGCTCCCACAGCTTTTCCATTTCCCGTATTGCATCGGGATCGGTATTTTTGGAAAACTCATCCATCCGGGCCGCTTCTTCCGGAGATAAGGCGCCCTGCTTTCGCTTGCGCAATAAATTGAAGTACTTTGGATTTTCCATTCCGTTATTTCTTCCCATATTTTGGACACTCCCAAAGCGGATATCCCCTATTGAAGGTAAACAAAAAATATCTGGGCTAAAAACCCCACCAACCAGCAGCCGTAACCGCGCAGCGCCTCTCTTAGCAAGCGCAATGCTTTGGAAATCTGATTTTCGACAGTTTTGGCCGAAATGCCAAGGTGTTCGGCAATTTCACTGTAGCTCATGTCTTCAAACCGACTTAAAATAAAGACGACCCGGCAACGCTCCGGCAGGCCGTCGATCACTTCATCGATGAAAGCTTGCAGTTCCGCCCCTTCCATTTGACTTTGGGGGCTGTCCCAATAGCGTTGCGGCCTCTCTTCGGGTTCTTCCCGTAAAAAAACCCGGCGGTTATCCCGGATGAAGTTGAGGGCTTTATTGCGGCAAGATTGCCGCAGGTAGGCTTTTAAGGAAGTTTGAATGGAAAGCTCACGCTGCTTTTTCCACAGCTCGTAAAACACTTCCTGCACCAGGTCCTCCGCCGTATTGACGTCGGAGAGGATCCGAAAGACGACCTTACACAGAAATGCGTAATACCTTTCGAAGATGAAACCAATCGCGCGATCCGGATCGCGCTCCAGCATTTCCGCTAATTCTCTATCCGTATACACTATCGATGTAGGGGCGTTTATACAAATGTAGAAACATCCGGGAAGATACAATATCACCTCCCTGTATTTATTGTCGCCGCCCGCTCGCTCCGAAATTAGGGGAATATTCTTTTGAATAAATTGGAATAAACAGATACCTTAACGCGTCTTATTAATTTTTTGCTCGGAATAATCACTGACTGGAAACGAACCGCTACAGCATGAAGCAATTACTTCTACTACTGACAGCTTGTATACTGCCCACCCTGCTCCCGGCCCAGGAAGAAGCCGAAAGAGGCTGGGACGAAATCGTCAACGACGCCGTTCAACCCGTTACCGACGTAGTTTCCAACATCGTTTTCTACCCGATAAAGTTCACGGAGGAACAAACGGGTTGGATGCCGATCGTAATTATCGTGCTCCTCTTAGGGGCCACCATTTTCACCGTCTATTTTAAATTCATCCAATTTCGCGGATTCAAGTACGCCATCGATACCGTGCGCGGCAAGTATTCCAATCCGGATGACGAGGGGGAGGTATCCCACTTTCAGGCCCTCACCGCGGCGCTTTCCGGCACCGTCGGGCTCGGTAATATTGCCGGTGTAGCCATCGCCATCTCGCTGGGCGGGCCCGGCGCCACTTTTTGGATGATTTGTGCGGGCTTGCTGGGCATGGCTTCCAAATTTACGGAATGCACCCTGGGCGTTCGCTACCGCGATGTGGGCCCCGACGGCACGGTTTACGGCGGCCCCATGTACTACCTGCGCAAAGGGTTGACCGACCGCGGCATGACCGGCTTGGGCAAGGGGCTGGCGGTCTTTTTCTCCATCATGTGCGTGGGCGCCTCCTTCGGAGGGGGCAACATGTTTCAGGCCAACCAAGCCGCCGTGCAATTCAACTCCATGGTGGGCGCCACTTCCGGCTCTTCCGGGCTCATTTTCGGCGTCGTGCTGGCTACCGTCGTCGCCCTGGTTATCATCGGCGGCATCAAACGCATCGGGCTGGTCACCGAGCGGGTCGTGCCCTTCATGTGCGGCGTCTACGTTTTGGCCGCCTTGATCATCATCGTGGCCAATGCGCCGGAAATTCCCGCCGCCCTCGGGAAAATCGTCTCCGGAGCCTTTTCCCCCGAAGGCATTGCCGGCGGCTTTGCCGGCGTCCTGATTCAGGGCTTCCGCCGCGGCGCCTTCTCCAACGAAGCCGGCGTCGGATCAGCCGCCATCGCCCACTCCGCCGTCCGAACCGAATACGCCGCCAGTGAAGGCCTCGTCGCCCTGCTGGAACCCTTCATCGATACCGTCGTCGTCTGCACCATGACCGCCCTCGTCATCATCATCACCGGCTTTTACGACCAACCCGATAATATTTCCGGCGTCGACCTGACTTCCGCCGCCTTCGGCTCCTCCATCCCCTGGTTCCCCTATATTCTGACCATTGCCGTCGTCCTCTTCGCTTTCTCCACCATGCTTTCCTGGTCCTATTACGGCCTGCAAGGATGGATGTACCTCTTCGGCCGCAATAAAATCGCCGACTATACCTATAAGGTGCTCTTCTGCCTCTTCGTCGTCATCGGCTCCGCCGCCAGCCTCGGCGCCGTCACCGATTTCTCCGACGCCATGATCTTCGCCATGGTGGTGCCCAACATGATCGGGCTCGTCATCCTCCTGCCCGAAGTGCGCAAAGAGGTGAATAAGTATATCGGCGGAATTAAACGGGGGGAGATTAAGGAATATAAATAGTGGGTCGTGAGTAGTTGGTAGTTGGCGCCTCGTCCTACAAAGCCCTTACCAACTACTCCCTACCCACTACCAATTACCCAACCCTATCATCTAACCAACGATGCGGCGTCTCCGCCACCCGGTACTGACCCACATAAAACACCATCGCGATCAGCAGCCCGAAGATGGCGCCCAGGTAAATATCTTTGAAGAAGTGCTGCACTAAGTAGATGCGAGAAATCCCCACCAGCACCGCCAGAGAAAAGAAAGCCGCGCCGCCCCATCCGCGGTGGCGTTCGCTCAAACAAAAACTCAGGAAAGCATATAAGGCGAAGGCCGCCATAGTGTGGCCGGAAGGAAAACTGGTGGCGCCCTCGTGCGGCTCAATACCCTCCACGATGGAAATACGGTCCGCGAGGCCAATCTTGCGAAAATACGCATAAGGACGGTCGTGAGCGAAAATGGTCTTCGTAACGAAAGCAACCAACGTTACCCCCAAAGCCATCAACGGGATGGCTATGGCTTGCCGGTAGCTGACAAATAGCAATGCGACGAAACTCAGAATGAAGGCCAACTCCTCCCCCATTCCCGTTACGAAAATGAAAAATTGGTTGAGCAACGCCGTACGGCTACGGCTGAAAAACAGGACGGCATCCCCCCGATCGATCCATAACAAAATGACGGCGCCAACGGCCAGGAACAACCCCATCGCTATAAACAAGGTGCAATATTCGCGCAGCAACCCCCTAAACGTTGGTGGATTTTGCCGGGGCATCTTTTTTGATCTTTTGGAAAAGGTAACTGAAAATCCGCGTATAGCGATCAACGTCCAGCAACTTGGAATCGTTCATCGCCTTCTGGGTCAGCCGCAGCCCGATGGGCAACAACACCATACAGGGTAGCCAGGCGGCTACCGGCGCGGGCAGAACAAAGCTTTCGGCAATCTTGCGGCAGAAGATGGTCAGGATCACAAAAAGCATGAAAAAGATGATGGAAATCAGAATCGGATAGCCGAAGCCGCCCTTGCGCACAATGGCCCCCATCGGCGCCCCAATGAATACGAAAATTATGCAAACCACCGCCATACTGTACTTGGTGTGTAACTCGTACAAGTGCTTGACCCGGCTTTCCTTCAAGCTTTCGAGGAAGCGGATGGCCGAATCGGCCTGGTTGAGAATGCCCCGGGCGTAAGTCTGGGCGCGGTTGTAAAAGCCTTCCAGCTTCTCATCGGGAAAAGTTTGCCCCAGGTTATCCAATTCCGTCAACGGACGATCGGGTTTTTGCTCGACGGGACTAACCCCCGAATAGCGAACAAACCCACGCCGCCGGTTGCCCCCCTTATCGACGGGAGCGGGCCTTATGGTTTTAGTGGCCGGCGCAGTTGCGTCGGCATCATGCTTCCGCTTGGCTTTCTCTTCAGCTTCCTGCTGCCGGGCCGCCTCGGATGCCGACCGCACTGCGGTGGCCACCCCGTCGGGAACCTGATCCGCCTCTGCCTGACGCGCCTCGCGTTGCCGGATTAAAGTGCTGTCGGCATCCTGGAAATAGAAATAGTTGCTCACGTAATTGGACAGGCCCACGGAACGCTTCAAAATCTTCTGACTTAGGGAATCCACCGCTCCCCGCAACTCGGAAATACTCATCATGCTGCGATTGGAGCGAAATAAAGCCTCGTCGGTGCGGCTTAGCTCAAACTCTTCCAGGTTGAACACCTTGATCCACTCGTCAAAACGGGTGCGCACAAAAGGATGCTGATCCCGCGAAGAGGAACGCCCGGGGCGCGTTTCGATGTACTGGTAACCGTCGCGCAGCAACATGACGAAAAACTTTTCGTCCTCCGTTACAAACATTTCTCCGTTATCGGCCACAATTTGGGTGAAATCGGAAGTGGGACCCATGGAATGATCGTAAACCAGCACGTCGCGAATATCGCGACCCCCTCCGCCCTTGGAGCCGATGTGAATGGCGTAACCCTGAAAGTCGTAGTTGAAAACACCCGCTTCCAGGCGCAGGGCGGGCTTTTGCTTCTGGATGTCGTACATGCGCGAGCCAAATTTCAAATTGGCCACCGGCATGAGATAATCCGCACAGTAGTAGGAAAACAGAGCCGTCAGAAAACCGGCGAAGATCAAAGGCCGCATGGTGCGCAACAAGGGGACGCCGGCCGACTTAAGGCTCGACAACTCGTAATGTTCCGCCATATTGCCCATTACCATCACCGTGGCGATGAGGATGGCGATGGGCAACGCCAAAGGAAACAAGGCCACACATTTATAAGCCAAAAGCTCTACAACGAGCAGAATGCCCAATCCCTTTCCGGCCAGCTCATCAATATACAACCACAGGCTCTGCATCAACAGCACAAATACCGCGATCAGAAAAGCCGCTAAAAAGGGCGACACAAAACTGGTTAATAACAATCGATCAATCTTCTTCATGGACGGGCTTCATTCCACAACGGCCGCAAACGGCTTTCAACCTTCAAAGATAGCAGGAATCCTGCACTTGGTATAAAAAAGGCCGCCTCTTAGGATAATCTTCACACTTTAGCCAGCGCCCCGCAGCAGCAAGTTTTTTCCTCTATCCAGTAAAATTGTTTTGACCTGTCTGTAACATCAAAACCCGTCAATCGTCTTGCAGTTGAAATGAAACGAACGGAATTTAAAAAACACATCCTACCCTTCCGGGACAAACTCTTTCGCTTCGCGAAGAGCCTGATGGCCGATCCTTCCGATGCGGAAGATGTGGTGCAGGAGGTGTTCATAAAGGTGTGGCGCCAGCTCCAGGACGGTCGGCAGATCGATCATCCCGAAGCCTGGTGCATGCGGCTGACCCGCAACCTCGCCATCGATAAATTGCGTTCGCGGCGGCGCCGGCAAAACGGCCTCGACGGTCAACCCGAGCCCGAAGACGCAGGCGCCTCCCCTCACTTGCTGGCCGAAAATAACGACACCATGCACTCGGTGCGGCAGGCCCTGCAAACACTTAGTGAAAAACAACGCCTGGTCTTCCAGTTGCGGGATATCGAGGGCATGAGCTATAACGATATCAGCAAAACACTCTCCATCCCCCTCAATCAGGTCAAAGTAGACCTGCACCGGGCCCGCAACCAAATACGCCAATACCTTCTAAAGAAAGAGTCGTATGGACTACCGCGAAACTAAACAACTGCTGGATAAATACTTCAAAGGTTACAGCACCCTGGAAGAAGAAAAGCGACTGCGCCGGGCCATGCAGCAACCGGATCTTCCCGCCGAACTGCAACCCTATCAGCCCTTGTTCCGCTTTACGGGAAACTTAAAACGGGAAAACCTGGACGAGGGCTTTGAACAACGCTTCTGGCGGAAATTGGAACAACAGACCAAGCGATCAACACCCCCGCTAACGGGCAAGCACCGCCCCATTTACACCCTGCTAACCCGGGTAGCTGCAGTCGTACTGCTCGCCCTCGCCATCTGGTTCCTCTATCCCGAAATGCAAAAAGAATCCTCCCAATCTACGGATTGGTCCCAATACGAGCCCAAAACCCCCGAAGAAGCCTTCCGCATCACCCGGGCCGCCCTGCTGCGCGTCTCCCGGGAACTCAACGAAGGCGCTCAAAAAGCGGCGGAAGGGGTGGAAAGGGTAAACGGTGAGTAGTGAGCCTATAAAAGTTATCGATCATTGTTTACGCAAATCACGAGTTGAGTGGAACCCACATCTTTAAGATGAACGGCTCATACCAGCGGGAAGAGCCCCGGAGAGGGGCGATAGATCGTTAGCCCGTAGAGCAATAAGAAAAGGAGGATGTTCTAGCCCCAAGTGGGCCCGCATCCCAGAAAAGATAGGATGAACAATAGCTGTTTTCAACACCCCATTCCCATTTTCATTCGATTCGTCGACTTTTCGGGGCGGACTCACTATTCACCATTCACTAACAACTATATAAAAAAATGAAGTATCTAATCCACTGCAGCATCCTGGCCCTGCTGATCCTGCCTAACCTGGCGGCCGCGCAAACCCAGGCCAACGCCATTGACAAGTACTTCGAACAGTACCTCAATGACGACCGCTTCACCGTCGTCTTTATTAGCGCCCGCCTTTTTGATATGCTGGGCGATTTTGACGTGGACGGCCTCGACATGGACGATCGCGAAGCCGAAGCCGTGATGAAAGTGGCCCAGGACCTGAGAGGCCTGCGCATCCTCGTCTCCGAAG
>CAYWHT010000138.1:0-8859 GCA_964458135.1 uncultured Saprospiraceae bacterium
TGCCGCCGTTGATGTTGATGGAGTGGTTTTGCATGGCCCCATTTCTCAACACCTCATCGTACCAATCGGTACTCACGGCCGGAAGGTCCGGATTATTGGGATCCCTTCCGTACCGGTCAATCGCATTCTCGATAAAAGACAGGTCTGCATTGTCGCCGGTTTCTCTGACGTATTGCGCGAATAATTCCGTATCCGACATTTCAAGCACATTCTGCGCCACTTGCTGACCGTAGTATCCACTGTATTGAATTTCCGTTTCCTGGTTGTAATTTCCCGAAGTAGTCTCAATTAGTACAACGCCGTTGGCCGCCCTTACCCCGTAAATCGCCGCCGCAGAGGCATCCTTGAGAACCGATAAGGAAGCAATATCCGAAGGGTTGAGAAAGTCAATATCCTCAAAAAACATTCCGTCAACGACGTACAGGGGATCGGAGTTGCCAAATCCGGGCAACGATCCAATACCGCGTATTCGAACGGTTGGGCCGGTGCCCGGCGCGCCGCTGCTCACAATCTGAACTCCGGGAACTTTTCCCTGCAGCGCTTGCATCGCCTGCGGCGTCGGCGTTTTCACCAGTTCTTTGTTGTCGATGGTTGCAATCGCGGAAGTGAGATCTCTTGAACGCTGTGTGCCGTAGCCCACAACGACGACCTCTTCCAGCGCCTCCGCTTCAACCTTCAAAGCAATGTCAATTACGGATTTTCCGGCTACGGCAATTTCCTGGGGAAGGTAGCCGATGTAACTAAAGCGTAAAGTGTCACTCTCTTCAACACTTATCGTGTAATTGCCGTCTACGTCAGTTATTGTACCCTGACTGGTGCCCTTAATCACTACATTGACACCGATAAGCGGCTCATCGCTCCCCGCTTCTTTTACCGTTCCCGTAACGGAACGTTGCCCGTAGGCGGACGCCACTGAAAAAAGGAGGATAAACGAAAGCATCCAACGTGATTTCAGCGACCGGCTTTTTAAATGCTTTTTCATAAAACTAGATTTTGTCCTGCGTAAGTTTCGAATTGAGCGTGTAATTCACTGGTCGTTAATTTGTTATACTGGCTGGAAACCGGAGGGCAACTGTTTTAAAGAACTTGTTGGACAAGCGAACCTGAAGGCGAAGCGTAACTTTCACAGCCCAAAAAACCGCCCCCCGCATCTTAATTAAGATACGGGCTTTCCGATTTGCAACAAAACTTTTTTGAGCTTCTTCCCGCAAAAGCTCGTGGCAATTTTGGCGTCAATGATAAAGGTCACCAAGCCCAAATAAAAGATGTCAATAAAAGAAGAGGCCGTCCGGTGTTTTAGGGCAGCCTCTTAAAAACGTAGTTTTACTTTAAAGTGCTATTCACTCCTTGAGAAACTACCGACTCTGAACACGCTAGAACCCTCACCACCAACACCTGGTGATTCATGAATAAAAGCAACCACTACTACGTTTTCGGAAAAGGAGGACAAGTCAACCTCCACCGTTTTTTCAAGGGTTTAGCCCGGATCAAACCGTTATTCAAAGGTAATTAAAATGGCTTAAAGGTTTAAACATTTTGAACAATTCTGTGGGCGTCTTTGAAAGCATCCCATTACCGTTTAGCCAACTTTCAGCACAACTCGTGGAATAATTAAGCAATCACCGGAAAAGCAATGGCCGACGACCAGTACGCCAAACGAAGATCTCCGGATTGATCGGTAATATAGTCCTTAAAGCTTTAAGCAAAAAACATAGCTTTGCTTTTATTCCGAGTATCCGCAGGTCGTAAGGGATTTGAAGGAAGCTCTAGAGCAAACAATCCCAGCACCTTCTACCCTGCGATAATCCAAAACCGTTCACCATGAATTTGCAACCACCAATTCCCATCCTCCGAATTTTTGACGAAACAAAAGCAAAGGAATTTTACGTTGACTATCTAGTACACTGTGTAATAAGTTCTTTGATGTTTTGGGAGGGGTATTTTGGCGAAAGGCAAGGCGCGAAGAAGGAGCATAGCCGTAGCTACGAGACTGATGAGCAACGCAGCCTTTCGGCAAAAGACACTGCCAAAGCGCAAAATTACTTATTACACAGTGTACTAGGCTTCAATATAGATTGGGAATATAGATTCGAAGAAAATAGGCCTCTTTTTTTGCAGGCATCCAAAGGAAACTGCGTGATCCATCTAAGTGAACATCACGGGGATGGAACACCGGGGACGAGGGTGCGAATCGAGTGTGATAAGTTGCAGGCTTATCAAGACATCTTGAAGTCAAAACATTACAAGTATTTGAATCCGGGAATCGTCAAACAACCGTGGGGGCCCCTGGAAATGCACCTGACCGACCCATTCGGGAATGGGCTGATTTTCTTTGAGCCGGAATAACCTTGCCGCTTCCCAACCTCAAACCGGATACCGCACCCCCGTCATTTCTTCCGAAGCCGCCCACAAGCGCTCCCAATCTTCCGGCTGGCCGATGGTAGGCGGCATCTTCACTTTCTTTGGAGCGCCGCTAATCTCGCCCCATCCGCCGGGGCCGTAGTATTCGCCGCCCTGAGCATCCGGCGCGGTAGACGCGTAGAGCTGGGGCGCCGCGTTTTGCTCGGCGCTCGGCAATAAGGGCAACAGGACGTTTTCGGCCAGCCACTTTACCCATTTTCCACTTTCGACATTGCGACCCAGATTGGTCGCCGCTCCTCCCGGATGGGCCGCCAGCGCGATGGCGCCGGTGCGGGCTAATCGGCCTTGTAAAGACAAGGTAAACATCAGGTTCGCCAATTTGCTTTGGTTGTAAGCCCGCCAGGGCTGGTAGGCATCCGGCTGCCGAAACGTATCCGGCCGTACTTGCCCGTTGCGGGCGGCCAGGCTGGAGACGTTGACGATACGGCTGCCGGGAGTGCCCAGTAGCCGATCCGTCAAATGACCCGTAAGCGCAAAATGGCCGAGGTGATTGACGCCGATTTGTTGCTCGAAACCATCGGCAGTGGTTCCGTAGGGCGTCGCCATGACGCCCGCATTATTCAGGAGCAGATCCAGCCGGTCGTACCGGGCCAAAAACGCCTCTGCGAAGTTTTGTACCGATTGCAAATCGGATAGGTCAAGCAACATGAGTTGCGGCGGGGTAGCCGCGGCGTCCGCGATCTGTTGCACGGCCTCCCGCCCGCGCGCTTCCGATCGGCAGGCTATCACCACCGCAGCCCCCTTGCTTGCCAGCGCTTTGGCCGAAGCCAAACCCAGGCCGCTATTAGCGCCGGTAACGATCGCTACCTTTCCCGTTTGCTCGGGCATATCTTGGGGCGTCCACTTCTGTTTCATGCGTTGTTTTTTGGATAAAATGCCGTACTGCCTTTTTTGTTTGGGATAATCCGGGCTAAAGCCCGCGCCCGCAATTTTCGTTGGAGAAAAAAACGGGGAGCGGTTATTTCAATGAGGTGAACTGCGTCAATCGATAAAAAAAGGTACTTGTTTAGTATGTCCAACAGCAACAATCGGAGCTGTTATCTTTCCGGCTTTCTTATCTTTGCCCCCATGAGTAAACTCGACATCCGCGAGGTGCAGGTCCTCCGCTACGTCCAACCCTTACGCGAGGGCGGCTCCCTGCCGGCCATCGTGGAAGGCGATGACGATTTTCTGTATGTCCTGAAATTTCGCGGGGCGGGCCAGGGGAAGAAGGCCCTCATCGCCGAGTTGATCGGTGGGGAGCTGGCCCGGACCATCGGACTGAAAGTGCCCGAGATGGTCTTCATGCACCTGGACGAATCCTTCGCCAAAACCGAGCCGGATCAGGAGATCCAGGATCTGCTGCGCTTTAGTGTGGGGCTCAATCTGGGGCTGCACTTTCTATCCAAGGCCATCACTTTCGATCCGCTGGTTTCCGAAATCGATGCGGAGACGGCTGCTCTGGTCGTGCTGCTGGACAGCATGATCACCAACATCGACCGTACGCCCAGAAACACTAACTTGCTGCTCTGGAACCGGGAACTGTGGCTGATCGACCACGGGGCCAGCCTCTATTTCCACCACAACTGGCCCAACTGGCGCTCCCACCTGGACCGTGGCTTTTCCAATATCCGAGACCACGTGCTTCTGGGCAAAGCGGGAGACCTGTTCGCAGCGACCGGACGGATTAAAACCGCTCTGGATGCCGCCCGATTCGAGGCGATTGTCGCCGCTATCCCGGAAGAGTGGCTGGAGGAGGAATCTGACGACCTGAGCCCGGCCGATAAGCGGGCCGCCTACCTGGAATTCCTGCAATCCCGCCTGGACAAGATCGATTCCCTCGCCAAAGAAGCCGCCGATGCCCGATAGAGTAACATACGAGTACGCCGTGATCCGGGTCGTACCCCGGGTGGAGCGGGAGGAATTCCTCAACGTGGGGGTCATCCTCTTTTCCAAACGCAAACGCTTCCTGGAAATGCGCTACCACCTGGATGAAGATCGTCTGCGGGCGGCCTTTCCCGGGAACCTGGATCTGCCGTTGCTGCGGCAACATCTGGAAGCCTGGGAACAGGTTTGCGCCGGCCGGCCCGCCGGTGGCCCCATCGGCGCCCTGGAACAGCCCGAGCGCTTCCGCTGGCTGACGGCTACGCGGAGTACCATTATTCAGAGCTCGGCGGTGCATCCGGGCCTCTGTGAAGAACCGGAGCGGGTGCTGGAGCGATTATTGGAGTATTATTTATTTTGATGGCCCCCGTAGCGTGGGCCTCCGGCCCGCCTTGCCTAGAAGCCATCTCAAAATTATCCTTTGGGCTGCAAAAGCATCTTTTGGCCCCGAGCTTCGTTGCAAAAAGCTATGGCTATGCCCACTTTTTGCGCCTTGTTCAGAACCAAAATCTTGCTTTTTCGCCACCAAAAACATTTTTGAGATGGCTTCTACAAACAAAATTGGGGAACCGTTTGCAGTCCGATTAAAAAATTGATTGTTAAGTCATGCACCTACCCACAGATCTATCCGAACTTGGCCATCACAATATTCTGGAAATCGGTGACACGAAGTTCCTCGAATACTTCAGCGAACGCGATGTCCACAAGCGGCACGTCACTTCCACCCAATACGTGCTTTCTTTTGTGATCAACGGAACCAAAATTATTTCCACCCGGGAAGGTACGATGCTTGCCCACCAGAATGAATGCCTGCTCATCGCCAAAGGCAAATCGATCATGAGTGAGCGGATCCCGGATGATGATCAACCTTACCAAAACCTGCTGTTCTTTTTGTCCGACGATTTTATTACCCGCTTTAAACACAAGTATGCATCCCTGCTGCACGCTTCTGGGAAAGAACAACCCGCCCGGACTATCGCCAAAACGCAAATTGATTCCATCGTCGGCAACTTCCTGATTTCAGCCCTAATGATCGTTAACAATAAAGCTTTACACTCCAAAAACATCCTATACCTTAAAATTGAGGAATTGCTCCTCTATCTGCTTAACTCCAGCCATTCGGCTGACTTTAAACGACTCCTGGTCAAAACCTTTGAAGAAAAATCCCTCACTTTTCAATCCGTCATATTAAATAACCTGGATTACCACTACGATTTGGAAGATTACGCCCACCTGGCGGCCATGAGTTTATCTTCCTTCAAAAGAAAATTCAAACAATCTTTTGGCGTAAGCGCCGGGAAATGGCTGCGTATGCAACGCCTGGAACGAGCAAAAAGCCTACTAATAACTTCGGAAAGAACCATAGCCGATATAGCCAACGAAGTAGGCTATGAAAACAGCTCCCATTTCATCCGGGCGTTTAAAAATGAATACGGACAAACACCCCACGCTTTTCGGCTGGCTGGACTAAATGCGTAACGGGTTGACCTAAAAGGGTAATGCCCTGACCCTCGATTGGGAATAGTTTTGTGATAGCAAAATCATTCATCACTAAACCAGCTGTTCTCATGATTGAATTTATCGCTAATGCAACGGACAACGCGCCCGCTATTGGATACGCCACTTACGGCAACGGACCGGAAAAAGTCATCGTCCTGCACGATTGGAACGGCGATCACCGCAACTGGGCGCCCGTGACGCCTTACCTTAATCCGGAAAAGTTTACTTACGCCTTCATGGATGCCCGGGGCCAGGGCCTGTCCTTAGGGGTTGCCGGCAACTACACGGTTACCGAGATTGCCGAAGATGTTTTTAAACTGGCCGAACACTTGAATTGGAATTCATTTAGCTTAATTGGTCATTCCTTTACGACCCTATCCGCCCAGATTGCCCACGGAATGGATCGGGATAACCGGATTAAAAGTACCCTGCTGATTTGCGGTTTCCCGGCTTCCGGCAGTTCCTTTAGTGAGGAAGAAATCAACTTCTTCAATGGAGTAGTTAACAATCGCCCGGTTACCGAACAGGCTATGTCCGCACTGACCGGTCAGCGGTATGTTGCAGCCTGGAACCAAACCAAGGCGCAAGTATATTTGGAAACTTCGGAGGGCGCCGCCTCTAAATCCTACCTGGACTCTTTCGCCAACCGGGATTATTCCAAAGACGTCGTTGGTTTGGAAAAGCCGGTTTTGGTGGTTACCGCGGAGTTTGACTATCCCTCTTTGCGACAGGCGGCAGTGAAAGCCCAATTTGATGCGCTCAATTACCGGAACATCCAATACGTGGATATTCAAAATTCCGGTCATTACCCGAACGAAGAGACACCGGTCTATTTGGCGACCGTCATCGAAAACTTTTTGAGCGACAAAGCTGGCTAATAAAGTTCGCTGAGGGTCGCCCTCGAAGACAGTCCACAAAATCCATTAGTCGAAGGGATTCTTAACCTACACGATCGAAGGTAAAGACACCTTGTTGGGCGTCGGCGCCTGGAATGAGGGTAATAAGCTGATTCGCCGGAAAGTGGAGCCGGATACCTGTCGGGGCGCCCATGTCCTCAATGCCAGTGAGAAAGCCTGGATGGAGCATAGTCGCCTGTATTATCACTCAGGATAAGGCAACATCCAATTGGGGTGTGAATCTGTGCTAGGAGAATGCTGGGCTTACGATATTCAATCGGATGAGCACCTTTAGGATTGTTTTGAAGCGCAACTGGAGTTTGAGAATTAAAATCTTATTTTGTAGCCCAAAGGATAATTTTGAGATGGCTTCTAAAAAAAAGGACATTGAAAATCCTCTTATTCGGCGCCACCGGCGCCACCGGACAGCTCCTGCTGGAGCAACTCCTCGACCGCGGCTGCCAGGTCAAAGCGATTGTTCGATCGGCTGACCGCCTGCCCGCATCCGCAAAAGGTCACGAGCAGTTATCGGTAGTTACGGCCAGCTTGCTGGATCTCAGTGATGCCGAAATGGCTGAGCATGCCCAAGACTGCGATGCCGTGGCCTCCTGCCTCGGCCACAACCTGACCTGGAAAGGAATATTTGGTCACCCGCGCCGGTTGGTTACCGATGCCGCTCGTCGCCTGTGCCAGGCCATCCAGGCCAACCAGCCGGAGCAGCCGGTAAAATACCTGCTTATGAACACCGCCGGCAACAGCAACCGCGATCTAAGCGAACCGATATCCTTCGGCCAGCAAATCGTCATCGGGCTCCTCCGGCTCCTCCTGCCCCCGCACGTGGACAATGAGCAGGCGGCGGATTATCTGCGTACCCAAATCGGACAAAACAACCCCAAGGTTGAGTGGGCGGCCGTGCGCCCCGACAATCTGATCGATGAAGAAACGGTCACCGATTATGAATTGCACACCTCCCCAACCCGCAGCGCCATCTTCAACCCCGGAAAAACCAGCCGCATCAACGTGGCCCATTTCATGGCCGAACTGATTACCGATGAAGCGGTCTGGAACGAATGGAAGGGTCAAATGCCGGTAATCTATAATCGGGAAGCCAGGCAATAGGGATAATTTATGCTAACAATCCGGTGACCAAACCTTTAAAAGAACCGACAACCGCGTTTTTAAAACCATCAATACGGATGCTCTGGAATACGCGCCCTGCATTGCTTCGGACCAACTCGAATTGTATTTCACCCGTTCCAAACGTTCCTTATTATAGAGACTGTTCAAACAACGGTGTCGTTTTATGAACGAACCCATTGCGGGTTTAGTAGTTGGCCTCTAAATTGCTAATTTTCGACTCAAAGACCAAACCCGCAATGGGTTCAACAAATAACTAAATCAACCCTCACCTCCATGTACCGCCACGAACACGACCTCCTCGGCGACCTTCCCGTTCCCGCCGACGCCTACTACGGCATCCAAACCCAGCGGGCCCTCGAAAATTTCAACCTCAGCGGCGTTAACCTGCAGCTGTTTCCGATTTTTATTCGGGCCCTGGCAGAAGTTAAGCTGGCTGCAGCTAAAGCGAATCACGAATTGGGGGTTTTATCAGACGTCAAGACAGAAGCGATCGGCAAGGCCTGCCGGGAAATTATGGACGGCCACTTTCACGATCAGTTTGTCGTCGACCTCATCCAGGGTGGGGCCGGCACCTCCACCAACATGAACGCCAATGAGGTGATCGCCAACCGGGCCCTGGAGCTGATGGGCTACAAAAAGGGTGATTACGACCATTGCCATCCCAATAACGACGTCAACCAGTCGCAATCCACCAACGACGTCTATCCCACCGCCCTGAAAATTGCCCTCATTAAAATGAAGGAGCCCCTGCTGGAAGAGCTGCAGCTTCTGATCACCAGTATGCGTAACAAAGCCGGCGAATTTGCCCATGTCATCAAGATGGGGCGTACGCAGCTACAGGATGCCGTGCCCGTCAGTTTGGGACAGAGCTTCGAAGCCTACGCCATCACCCTGGAGGAAGAAATCGAACGCCTCAATAACAACGCCGAGTTGTTTCTGGAAGTCAATATGGGTGGCACCGCCATCGGCACCGGCATCAATACCCCGCCCCGCTATACCGAACTGGTAATCAAGCACCTGCGGGAGGTAACCGGCCTGC
>CAYWHT010000139.1:0-8828 GCA_964458135.1 uncultured Saprospiraceae bacterium
GGAAGGAGAAGCGAAGGCGCATCCTCAGATACGGTGAGCGTAGACGGAGGAGGACGCCCAAGAATGGCGGGCCCTGTGAAAGATACCGCAGGTAAAGCTTCGCTTTATTTCATAGGGCGGGCAGTTTGGCTTCGCAGTAGATGAATTCATGCATAATCCGGGTTAATGCAATCAAAACATCCGCTTACGCTGAAAATACCAGCCCATAAACAGGCTAATCAAGACCGACAAAACGATGATCCCGTAAAGCACGATCGGATTTTCCTGGAAAGGCAGGGGCACGTTCATGCCGTAAAGGCTGGCCATCAGCGTCGGCACCGCCAGGAAAATGGTAATGAGGGTCAGACGGTGGATCGTCACGTTGAGGTTATTGGAAATAATACTGGCGTAGGCATCCATGGTGCCGCTAAGAATATTGCTGTACACGTTGGCCATCTCCAAAGCCTGGCTGTTATCAATGATGATGTCTTCGAAAAGATCGCGTTTTTCTTCGTCGTCGCGGAGCTGCAGGAAATCCGTCCGCTTCATCTTCATCTTCAATAATTCATTGGCGGATAAGGAGTTGACGAAATACACCAAACTCTTCTCAATACTGAGTAGCTGGCGAAGTTCCCGGTTGCGGCTGGAATGGTACAGTTCTTTCTCGATCAGATTGCGCTTCTGATTGAGCTTTTTGAGGCAGGTCAGGTACCGGTGCACGCTTCGCTCCATGATCTGCAGCAAAAATTGGATATCATCGGCCGGATCGAAATGGCGAACCTTATTATCGAGAAATAATTGAAGCACCGGGTTTTCAAAACTGGTGATGGTAATGAAGTGCTCGATGGTCAGGATGACGCCGATGGGGACGGTCAGGTAAATGGCGTCGTTGTCATCTTCGATATCGTTGAGAATGGGAGTATTGAGCACAATCAAACGCACATCCTCTTCTCGCTCGTAACGCGAGCGTTCGTCGATATCCAGGGAATCCGTCAGGAAATCAAGGGGCAGGTCAAAACGCTGAGCCACCTCTTCCAGCTCTTCGTGACTAAAAGGCGGTGTAATATTGACCCAACAGGACACCTCCGGCTCCTCCAGCTCCTTCAAGCGCCCGTCTACTTTGGCGTAATAGTGAATCATGACGCTGTGCTTAATGCCTCTTCAGTAAATCATCGATGCCCTTTCCCATGGTGTTGGGGCAAGAACGCCACAAACATACAACTTCTGGCAGGTAGGCGCAAAAGTCGGCATCCTTTTTGGAGGCGGTTCTTCAAGGCCGGATAAAGGAAAAAGCACTCCTGGAAAACCCGCCCCTTATTGATCACAGGCCGCTAAGTTTCCCGGAGTCAGATCACCGCAGGGAGTGCGCAAAATGCTCGAAAAGCCGCAATTGTCCGGGATGGGCTTCGGCCGCCCAAAGCAGGCGGTAGCCGTGGCGCAGGCGAAAGTAATCCGCCGCTAAATCGGCTTGTTGTTCCAGATTCAGCGCCTCCAACCCCATACCCTGCTTATGGAGGAAACGCAAGCGGCCCACTCCGCCGTAATCGTAGCCTCCGCCGTAATGCTGCGCCCAGAGCGCCCGTGGAATGTAAACGATGCCCAACCGCTGGTATTGCCAAATGTGGGTTAGCTCATGGATCAAGGTCGCATTGGAAAGCGGCCCCCAACTGTTGACGGTGTAAAAGCTGACATAACAAAAGTGAAAGGAGCGCGGTCCCAGCCAGGCGGACTCATCAACGCGCACCCGCCGATAATTGATGGATTTGCCGAAGACCTGCCGGGCCGCTTCTTTTTCCCAGGGCTTGAGGGGGCGGGAACGAAACTTCAACCAGTCAGCCAGCGTCTCGTAGACTTCCACCGTACCGACCATATCCAACAACAACAACACCAACTCCAGCAACCAATATCCCGCCCGCTTCATTTTCCGAAAAGGGAGGCCCTTACGAAAAACGGGCGCTCCGGAACCGCGCACTCCTAACCAGAGGTGATCCACCAAACGCATGAAACGAAGGGGAAACCAGGCTAGCACATCCCACAAGCGCAAGAACAACCCCTCCAGCTTGAAAATCAATAGGATGATCAGAGGATATTTGTAACTACTTCTCTGAGCGTAAGCTCCCATCATTAACGGTTTAAAAGAATAAGGAGGGGAATTACTTGAACCGAATCGCCTTAACGGGGCTGATACTCGTCACCAGGTAAGACGGTACAATCAAAAACAGCAAATTGATAAGCAGGGTTCCCAGGTTAAGTAAAAGGATCGTGCCGAATTGCAGATCTACCGGGGCCACCGAGAGATAGTAATTCGTTTCATCCAGCCTGATCAACCCGAATTGATCCTGCAGCACGCACAAGCCGACGCCAATCAGATTTCCCCAAAACAATCCCAGCAGGATGATGTAGGCCGCGTAATACAGAAAAATTTTCCGAATGCTCCAGTTGGTGCATCCTAAGGCCTTGAGGATGCCGATCATATTGGTGCGCTCCAGGATTAAAATCATCAGCGCGGTGACCATATTGATGATGGCCACTACAATCATCAGCACGAGTATGACCACTTCGTTGATATCCTGCAGCTCCAGCCATTCGAAGATCTCGGGCAACTTATCGCGTATGGTTTCCGCGTACAGGTCGCGGGGCAATTTTTCAAAATAAATATATTCGGCCAGCGGCTGCAGATCGGAAATATGCTCCACGAATACCTCAAAGCCGCTCACTTCATTGGCCGACCAGCCCAGGAGGCGCTGTATCTGCCGAATATCGATCAGCGCAAAGCGGCTATCGTACTCCTCCAGCCCGGTCTTGTAAATCCCCTGAATACTGAAGCGGCGCTTGAGTTGCTCGCCCTGCTCCACAAAATGGACAATGAAGCGATCGCCCACCCCTACCCGCAATCGATCGGCGGTCTGACGGGAAATCATAATTTGCGAAGACATACTGCTGTCGGGCAATTCCAGCGGCGCCCCCGCCACGATGTAGCGCTGCATAAATTCCCAATCAAAATCCCGCCCCACCCCCTTAAGTATGATGCCCTCGATCTCCTCTTTGGCTTTGATAATGCCGGGCTTAAGGGCAAAGCGCTGCACGTGCCGCACCCCTCCGCGCGTCTGCCTTTGGCGTTCGATGGTTTGCCCCAGCCATTGCCGGCGTTCGGTAAAACGGATGGAACCGACAGTGTCTAAAGCGGTATAAATATCCGAACGCACCTGGATGGGCCGGGTATCCAGCAAAGAACGGTTGATATTGGTGTCGGTGATGTGGATGTGCCCCCAAAAACCAAAGATCTTGGTGCTGATCTCCTTTTTAAAACCGGCAATCAGGGCCGTTGCGGCCACCATAACCGTCATACTTAGGGCTACCGCAATCACCGCGATGCGAATGATCAACCGGGAAAAGGATTGTTGCCCCGAAGTAGCGACCCGCCTTGCTATAAAATATTCCAACCTCATATCTTCAAGAACGCCAAAAATAATGCTTTTTACTATACCAGACGATTCTACTGCCTATTTCCTTTTTTATAGAAACAAAGCATTTTCCCAATTGCACGAAAAACCTAAATTTGCGCTGCTACGGGAACGACTTTACCGGTGCTTCCCTTTTACTGTTAGAAAACCGCGCAAAACGATGCAATTTCTGGACGAATTGAAATGGCGGGGCATGCTACAAGACATGACCCCCGGACTGGAAGAATTGCTCCAGGAGCAAATGGTGACGGGCTACATCGGCTTCGACCCCACCGCCCCTTCCCTGACCATTGGCAACTACGTGCAGATCATGATCCTGAAACTCTTTCAGCTTTCCGGCCACCGGCCCATCGTTTTAATGGGCGGCGCCACGGGGCGCGTCGGCGATCCCTCCGGCAAAGACAAAGAACGGGAGCTCAAAACTTACGAAGAACTGGACGCCAACCTGGCGCGCCAAACCGAACAAATGCATAAGCTGCTCAATTTCGAAGAGGGGCCCAACCGGGCGGTCATGGTCAACAACCTCGACTTTTACCGCGACATGAACGTCCTGGACTTTTTACGCGATGTAGGTAAGACCCTGACGATCAACTATATGCTCTCCAAAGATTCGGTGCAAAACCGCCTCGAATCCGGCCTTTCCTTTACGGAATTTAGCTACCAACTGTTGCAGGCTTACGACTTTCAATGCCTGTTTAAACGGGAACATTGCCGCCTGCAAATGGGCGGCTCCGATCAATGGGGTAATATCACTTCCGGCACCGAATTCATCCGGCGCAACCTCGGCGAAAAGGCCTACGCCGTTACTTCCCCCTTGCTGACCAAGGCCGACGGCAAAAAGTTCGGCAAGTCGGCCGAAGGCAATATCTGGCTGGATCCCAATTACACCTCCCCCTACAAATTCTACCAATTCTGGATCAATGCCGATGACGCCGACATCCCTAAGCTGACCCGCTATTTTACCCTCCGTAGCCGGGAAGAAGTCGAAGCCCTGGAAAAAGAACATGCCGGTAACCCCCAGGAACTGAAGCGCCTGCTGGCCGAGGAGCTCACCCGGCGCATCCATGCCGACCGGGCTTACGAGTCGGTGCTCAAAGTCACCGAACTGCTCTTCAATCGCAAAGCCGGTAAAGAAACCCTGATGGAATTACGAGCCCAAGACCTGGCCACCGTGGCCGAGGAGATACCCAGCTTCCAAATCCAACGGGAACTACTGGCGGATGGCTTGAATATTGTGGACTTCCTGGCCGACAACACGGGGATCGTCGGCTCCAAAGGGGATGCCCGCCGGGCCATCAAGGGCAACGCCATCGCGGTCAACAAGGAAAAGATCACTTCCAACGAAGCCACCATCAACCTCGATGTGCTACTACACAACCGGTATATCATGGTGGAAAACGGCAAGAAAAATAAATATCTGGTGACGGTCAATTAAATCAGGCCCACCGGTTCATAACAAGTATCCCTTAGATTATGCCATACCTCCTCTACCAGGTCGACGCCTTCACGGGCCAGCTCTTTAGCGGCAACCCCGCCGCCGTCGTGCCCATGGAAAGCTGGCTGCCCGACGCCACCCTGCAATCCATCGCCGCGGAAAACAACCTCTCGGAGACGGCTTTCCTGGTGCCCCGCGATCAGGATTTTCACCTGCGGTGGTTTACGCCCCTTAAGGAGGTCAACCTCTGCGGGCACGCCACCCTTGCCGCCGCCCACATTCTTTTCGAACACCAGGATTACCGCGAGCAAACGATTCACTTCCATTGCCGGAGCGGAACATTGACGGTGGCGCGCAAAGATGATGGCTACAGTATGCTCTTCCCCGATGACAACCCCCGGTCTCTGGATAGCGTTCCGGGCGACCTGATCGAAGGGCTCGATGTAAAGCCGACCGACGTCTTGCGCGGGCGCGACGATTACCTCGTCATCCTGGAAACCCAGGAACAGGTGGAAGCGCTGCAACCCGATCTGCGCCGCCTAAGCCGCCTCGACGGCCGCGGCGTCATCGTCAGCGCTCCGGGCAGGGAAACCGACTTTGCCTCCCGCTGCTTCTACCCCATCTACGGCGTAGACGAAGACCCCGTAACCGGATCGGCCCACACCACCCTGGCTGCTTACTGGGCGCCCAAACTTAAAAAAGATACGATGACCGCCCTGCAGTGCTCCAAACGGGGCGGCCGGCTCACCTGCCGCATTTTTAAGGATAAGGTAGAGCTGACGGGGCAGGCGGTGACTTATTTGGAGGGGAAGATTTTGATGTAGGGGTTAGAAATTAACCTTTCGTGTTCCATAGGAGTTTTCGTTTAGGGTCGTCATATTATTCATGATCAATTGATTATTGCTTTATATAAATCTTTAAGCACTTATTCACCATTCACTATAATGCACTTAAGCGAAATCCTTACCCACCTGGGCGAAGAACGTGAAAACTACCTGCGGGCCATTGCCCCTCCCGTATTCCAGACGAGTAATTTTGCATTCCGTACCCTGGACGAATTCCGGCAGGCATTAAGCAACGAACTGGACGCCAACCTCTACACCCGTGGCAACAACCCCACGGTGGAGATCCTCCGCAAAAAAATGGCGGCCCTGGAAGGCGCCGAAGACGCCTTGCTTTTCGGTAGCGGTAGCGGGGCCATTGCCGCGGCGGTGCTATCCAATGTGGAGGCGGGCGATCATCTCATCTGCGTGGATAAACCCTATTCCTGGACCAAAATCCTCATAACCCAATTTCTGCCCCGCTTTGGGGTCAGCCATACGTTTGTAGACGGTCGGTCGGTAGCCAATATCGAAGCCGCCATCCAGCCCAACACGACCCTGCTCTACCTCGAAAGCCCCAATTCGCTGACCTTTGAACTGCAGGATTTGGCGGCCTGCGCCGAATTGGCCCGCAAGCACGGGCTCACGACCTGTATTGACAACAGCTATGCCTCGCCCATCTTCCAGAATCCCATCAAGTACGGCATCGACATCGTCATCCACTCCGGCACCAAATACCTCAACGGGCATAGCGACGTCATGGTCGGCGCGGTATGCGGTAAACGCGAAATGATCCAACGCCTCTTCGCCAACGAATACATGACCCTCGGGGGCATCCTCTCCCCGCACGACGCCGCGCTCACCCTGCGCGGCCTGCGCACCCTGGAAATCCGGATGCAACGCTGTCATGATAGCTGCGTCAAGGTAGTCGAGTTTCTCGAAAACCACTCCAAAGTGGAACGAGTCCTTTTCCCCTGGTCGCCCTCCTTCCCGCAATACGAATTGGCCCGACGCCAAATGAGCGGCGCCGGCGGCCTCTTTTCCGCCTATCTCAAAGTCGATAGCCTGGAAAAAGCCGAAGCCGTATTCCACCGGCTCCAGCATTTTCTGCTCGCCGCTTCCTGGGGGGGCTACGAATCGCTCGTCTTGCCTTCCGCCGCCTTCTACAACGTTCCCGGCCGCGAAGATACGCCAATGCCCTGGACGCTCTTCCGCTTCAGTATTGGATTGGAGGATCCGGATTGGTTGATCGCGGATTTGGAGCAGGCGCTCGAGATCGTGTAATCCGGATG
Organism: uncultured Saprospiraceae bacterium; assembly: GCA_964458135.1. Classification (GTDB taxonomy): domain Bacteria; phylum Bacteroidota; class Bacteroidia; order Chitinophagales; family Saprospiraceae; genus CAYWHT01. Next base: position 6,992 of record CAYWHT010000139.1, read on the forward strand.
AGACCTACGGCCCGACATGGATGAGGCCACGGCGCCGGTCTTAAAAAACTCATCCTCTGGGTGGCGAAAAATTCACTTTATTTAAAGAGAAATTTTTATCTGAGTAATATGATTTATCGACAAAAAACCAGAATGTTTTCACTATGAAAAAGCTTGTTTCTTCCAAGAGAATCGCTTAACTTTGTATGTATAATTAATTGGAGAACAAGGCGGTTTTGTTTACCCAATTCCTTTTGGGAAGCGAGAGAGCGAATAAACCAATCGAGCCATCAACAAATCGACACTCCATGAAGAAGCAGCCCGTCAACCGCAAATACAACTTTCCCGACGCCGACCTTTATCTCCAATGCCTGGAGCGCATCCGCCACGCGCAGCGCGATATTAAGCTATTCGAACACTACGGTTACGACCTGGAGCGATTGAAAAAGTTCAAAGCCATGTGCGACAAATTCCGCAACCTGCCGGATGACGACGAGCTGGTGGGGGAACAAATGGTTTTAACGGATAAGAAGTACGATGCGGCGGAGCGTCTAAAAACGGCCATCCGCTCCATGATGACGCGGGTGGCGATGAAGTACAGCAACCGTTCGGGGCGCTACCGCAAATTCGGCACCGCCAAAATGGGTGATATGACCGACGCCCAGCTCATCTTCTGCGGCCGCCGTGTCATCCGGGTGGCCCGCCAGCAAATCGATTTCCTGGAGGATGTGGGCGTCAACGAAAATGTCATCAAACGCATCTCCGACGCGGTACAGAATTTTGAGCAAGCCTGCAACATCCAGCAGGACCGCGTCTCCGACCGCGACATCGCCGTGGAAAACCGCACCGAACAGGGCAATAAGTTATACGACGAGCTGATCGTGCTCTGCAACATCGGCAAAGATATCTGGGCGGAAAAGGACCCGGTGAAATACGAGAACTATTGTATTTATGAGAGTAATAATGAGCAGAAGAAGATGCGCAAGGAGCAGGAAAAGGAAAGCCCGGAATAATGGATGGATAAGCTGGCCCGGCATTGTGTTGTGGCCTCACCAACTCCTCAAAATCAGCCGAATCCTCCTTGCCATGGCCATTCAAAATGCTGCTTTTTTATAGTCTGACAACCCAAAATTTGTGAATTCTGACTTGCTCTTTTTAGCTTCGCTGATCGTCGCTTCGCTCCTCGGAGTTCCGCCTTGCTGCGTTGGAAAGCCTCGACAGAACTTAGGCTATGCCTACGTTTTCCGCCTTGCCAGCCGAAAAAATAGCGGCGTCATATTTTCACAAATCCTGAGTTGTCAGACTATATATCCGTTCCCCACCACAAACTCCCCAGGAATCGCATACCCCGCCCCATTCCAATAGGGCGCAATCGACTCGATATATTCCTGATGCGCTTCCTTCCGCGTCGATTCACCAAACCTGTTATAGACCATCGCCACCGGCCCGCCCTTAAAGGCTGCTATGCAGGCTTCTTCTACTTTATAAATTTGGGACCGTAGTCCCAGATAAAGGCGTATATCCTGCTCCAAAATGGGGACACTCGTCCCATGAAGCCCTTACGAATCCACGTTATACTTATCCCCAACTTTAAAAACCTTATTAATAAAATTGATCATTTTGCCTACACGCACAATTGGAGGGCCGAAACCTGAAGTAGCGTAGGCAATATTGACGCCATCGGCAGCCTGGCAAAAACGGATATGCTGTTCCATGGCCTTTGTTTTCTGGCTGACAGAACCCAAAAGGTTAATTTACAAGGATTTGTGAAGAATTTCAAGATCCTGAATAATAGTTACCCCCTACTAGTACACTGTGTAATAAGTTCTTTGATGTTTTGGGAGGGGTATTTTGGCGA
>CAYWHT010000140.1:0-8752 GCA_964458135.1 uncultured Saprospiraceae bacterium
ACGCAGCCTTTCGCCAAAAGACACTGCCAAAGCGCAAAATTACTTATTACACAGGGTACTAGTTCCCGAGGCGCCAGCCAAATTATAACTTCTTTTTAACCTAACCATTATGAGCAGAATCGTTACCTTAGATGAGTTTATCATTAGACGGCAAAAAGACTATCCCTTCGCTTCCGGAGAACTGACCGGATTGCTGCGCGATATTGGGGTCGCCGCCAAAATTGTAAGCCGGGAAGTCAATAAAGCCGGGCTGATCAACATCCTTGGCGAAGCGGAACGCCAAAACGAATCCGGGGATTCCGTGCAGAAACTGGATCTTTACGCCAACGAAAAATTGATCGAAAGCCTCAAAAACAGCGGAGAGTGCTGCGGCATCGCCTCGGAGGAAAACGAGGACTTCATTCCCATTCAAACCCAACTGGATAAACCTTCCAAATACGTAGTCGTCTTCGACCCGCTGGATGGGTCTTCCAACATCGATGTCAATGTATCGGTCGGCACCATCTTCGGCATCTACCGGCGGGTCAGTGATATTTCGGGGCCCTGCAGCCTGGAAGACTTTCTGCAAAAAGGGGTGGAATTGGTGGCCGCCGGATACGTGCTTTACGGCACCTCCACGCTGCTGGTTTACACCACGGGCCGGGGAGTTAACGGCTTCACACTGGATCCCTCCATCGGGGAATTTTGCCTCTCCCACCGCGAAATCGAAATTCCCAAGCGCGGCAACTACTATTCCGTCAATCAGGGGTACTATCTCAAATTTGACGTGGAGATGCGCCGCTACATCGATCACTGCTCCGACATGAACCTGCGGCTGCGCTATATCGGCTCCATGGTGTCGGATATTCACCGGATTCTTTTCCAGGGAGGCATCTTCCTGTACCCCAATACCCGTAAATACCCTCAGGGCAAGTTGCGGTTGGTTTACGAATGCAATCCGTTATCCTTTATCGTGGAGCAGGCCGGAGGTAAAGCGATTACCTGTCAGTTGGAGCGCATCCTGGATCTGGAAGTCCGGGATCTCCATCAGCGGGCTACTATCGCAATCGGCTCTCCCGAAATGGTGGACGAAATGCACGACTTTGTCGAGCGCTATAGCGCCGTGCATACGGTCAAATAACCCCTTGTTGAACCGGAAGGCATGCTCGACGCGATTTGGCTGGAGCACAAATTCCATCCAGATGAGCCCTCGTAGTTACTCGAAATCGCCCGGCCAATCTGATTGCAGGATAAAAGAGGGCGGGAAGCTATTCCGACCCATGGCGGGCTGGAGATCAATTGCCCAACCAGCTTACTTCGCCGCCCAACACAAAAAACAAGCCCGCAGCTGCGAGGGGCGCCAAGACGGTGGCCAGCATGAGTAAAAAATACCAACGCGGCACCTTGGAGCGCTCAATCCATTCAACGATTAGGGAAATGATTAAAATAAGCAACCCCAGGGTCCCAAAGAGGAGACTCAATAAAGAAGCCAGATAATCGTAAAGCAGCCAAAGGGCCAGATAGATAATCACTTGGAAGAGGAAGATTTCGATAGGCCTGATGCGTACCTTCATGGGTATTTCCACTTTACTTGATTCGGCGCCCACCGAATAGTTATTCTTCCTGCAATTGGCGGCGCAGCTCAAAGCGGAAATCGTAGCCGCGCAGTTCGGTGTTCAAAATCAGGGAGGAGTCGGTAAGAGATCTGACGTTGTAAGTCGGTTCTAATGGCCCGCCGACCTGGTTGATGCGCCCGTTGTTCCATTCGAACTGGGCCTGCTCGGCACTGCCCGACAAGTTGGTGGTCATATTGCCGTCCTCGTAAAATTCAAAAAAGAGGTTTTGCAGGGATTCGGTGGCCTGGCCGTTGCGCGAAGCGCGCTGGATCTCCCAGCGTCCGTAAAGCAATTCCTCATCTTGCTCGGCGCCTTCCGGACTACAACTCGTAGACAGGCTAATACTGAGGGCGATCCAGGCCAGTACGAAACCCGGTAGCGGTAGGAACCTATTCATAACTGATTTCATGTTGATTGAAACGCGGTTTCTGCGTAAAGCTACCAAATTTTGCAGACAGAAAAAATAAATGGGGCTGGCGGCTTTAGCGCACGGCAGCGCGGCGCAGGCGGTCGTTGATGGCTCTGCCGAGGCCTTCTTCGGGTACCGGTTCGGCGATAATCAGCTCGATATCCAGTTGGTCAAGATAGCGCAAACCGGCAAAAAGCCGTTGGGCGGCCACTCGCAGATCGCCGGTCTCGGATAGCACGAATTGGTGGTCGGCCGGAATAGCGGCATACAACCGCCGGAAGGCCAAGAGACCAATCTGATCCGGGGAGTGGCCGTGGATCAGAGTAGCCGGAGCACCTATTTGTAAGGGAATTCGCGGCGCGTAATGGCTTTTGAGCATGCCCGGCGCCTGGGGGTTGGAGCTGGAGTGCGGCCGAACGCTGACCTGGCCGATGATAAGCTCTATTTCTTCAATGGGCGTTCCACCTTTACGGTAAATCGTAGGCACGCCATTGGGAAAACCCACAATCGTACTCTCTAATCCGATGCTGCAGGGCCCGCCGTCGAGGATGTAGGCAATTTGATCTCCCAGCTGATCGACTACGTGCTCGGCGCGGGTGGGGCTAATGTATCCGAAAGGATTGGCGCTGGGAGCCGCGAGAGGAAAAGCCAATTTACGGAGCAAATGGAGGGTAAGGGGATGGTCGGGAATGCGAACGGCAACCTGTTCGGAGCCGGCGGTGACCAGGTCCGGAATACGAGTGGTTTTGGGTAACAGGAGTGTCAGGGGGCCGGGCATAAATGCCCGGGCCAGCTTGCGGGCCGGTTCGGGGATCTCTTTCACCAATCCGGCTAAGCGTTCCAGCTCACCGGTATGTACGATAAGCGGATCAAAGTGGGGGCGATTTTTGACCTCAAAAATTCGGCTTACGGCCTTTGGATCCAAGGCGTTGCCCGCCAGTCCGTATACTGTTTCGGTTGGAATGGCGACTAATTTTCCGGCTTCTAGCAGCCGCAAGGCGTAATCGATATCCTGGCCCGTCATTCGCTTCTTCATAACGGGTAAAAGTACATACTGTCGGGGAATTAGCGCCCCAGGTAGGAAAGGAAAACCTGGGGTAGCAATTGCCGGTAATCAATGGAAGGCGAACTGCCGGGGTGGTTGCGGAAAACCTCCTTTTCGCCAATGCGTACAACAATTTCCCACCCACTTTTATCGGAAGCGTTGAGTAGACGACGGGCGCTTTTGATGCCCAGGCCCGGTCTACGAACGGTATTGAGAAAATAACGGAACGTCTTGGCGTTGGAAAAAGACAGGGAGATTCGATCTTCCTCCTCGGCGGAGAATTCGAGCTGTCCGTGCGGGCAATCCGCGCGGATGTCACCCTGAAGGCCGATCCCGGGAAGCATTTGTTCGATGATATCCATCATAGTGCAGGGGTGTAAAAAAGTACGGCACACCGCTGAACCCTTTTCAGCAAAGCGGTGTGCGACTTTCGAGCAATTACTTATCCGCGTTATCCTTGGTGCGGATTTTCAAAGTACCGTTCATTTTCCACTTGGCGTGATCGGCATTTTCGGATGCACTGCTAGGTACATACAATTCGAAATCTTCGAATTCGTAGGTAATTTCTGCGTTACGACCGGTGAGCTTGTCGTAAAGCCCGATCGCTAACTCTGGCCAGTTGGTGGTGTCGTTTGCCATTTTTTAAATTTTGCTTTGATTTAATCTTACAACGGCGCTTCAGAAAAGTTGTTCAGGCGGTCTGCCTTTATTTTGCGTTGAGGCCGGCCATTGCCAGGCGGTTGCCGATTTAGGAGCAATGCCGTATCAACCCGATCAGCTGCCGGAGGGTTCTTTTTCCATCGGGCCGATCTTGGGCGTCGGTTCCGGGATTAGGAATAATTCGGTCTGCCGACCGTCGATGTAACGAACTTCCTCCCCGTCGAAGAAAGCATCTTCCTCCATTTTCATCAGAATTTCCTGCTTCCATTCCGGTAAGTAAACCGCCGTGTTGAGCTCAATGGAATAGGCAGTGTTGGGATAGAGTGGATAGTCGCCCCTCACTGGCACCCCTTCCTGTTGGTCCCACAATCCGATGGTGGGGCCGGCGCCGTGACCGTGGTAACCGATGGGATGGGTGTAGATGGAGGGTTTTAACCCCTTGTCTTTTGCCTTCTTCAGTGCGGCGGATAGGATCTGGTTGCCCGTGCGCCCCTCCGCATATTGGCCGGTCAGGATATCCATCAATTGCAATCCTTTTTCGAACGCGGACTCCAAATAATCCGGGGCTTTGCTTTCTCCTGGCTTTAGCACGTAAGCGTTTTCCTGGGTATCGGTATGGAGCCCAAGATAAGATACGCCAAAGTCGACATGCACCAGGTCACCCGGCTGAATGACGGCCTGATCGGGGCGGGAGGCAAACGACTCTTGGCTGCTGCCCCGGTCGGGATCCGCCCGCTGAATATCCACGGTGGGATGAAACCAGGCGGTAAGCCCCAGCTCGCGGATGCGATCGCGGTAGTACCAAACTACGTCATCGGTGGTCGTTACTCCCGGCTGAATCACCTCGTCGGAAAGGCCTTCCCGGATGATTTGGTGCGCAATGCGGCATATCTGCTGGTATACCGTCATCTCACTATTCGTGCGGGTCTCCAGCCAGCCGATAGCGAGCTCCGTAGCGGAAACGACGCGCTCCTGGTATTTTTTCGGTAAGACCTGCATTAAGCGGTCGTAGTGGTAAGAGGAAATTCCGTCCGCCAAACCGAAATGCTCGGAGCGATTCAGCCCGATCGCTTGCGGGTTTCGCGCTTCAATGATTTGCCGCAAACGCTCCCATTGGTCGGGTTGTTCTTCCTTGTTCCAGGCTTTTTTAAACACTTCGCCGACGTCGTATCGGGCGCAAGCCAAAGTTTCCAGGGAGTCTCCGGTATCGTAGATCACCAGCATAGTGGTGCGGCGGGCAGAAAGCCAGTTGGCCGGAAGCATGGTTTTAAGGACTGCATCTTCGTTGTATTCCCGGGAGATCAGCACCCACATATCGATGCCCGTGCGCCGCATCAAATCCGGTAATACGGTGGCAACCCGCTCCTTTAACCAGCGATCCGCAACTGCGGCCCGCTCTTCCAGGGGCAGCACCTTCGGCATCTGCGCCAGCACGCTCCCGCTTACCATCAGCAGGGAAATTAGAATCAGCAACTTCTTCATGTTGTGGTGTTTTTCCCGTTAAGATAGGCAGGCTGGGAGGAAATGGGAAGGGAAATAGTAGTTAGTTGTTAGTGAATAGCATCCCTTTCCGAGGAATGACCGGATTTAGGAGCAAGCTTTTAACCATTTTACCCGGCCGAATCAGGAGGTCGGGCGCCATTATACAAAGTGCCGCCGTCCCTTTCCCCGGTCAAACTTCTCCTGGTTATAAGCCTCCGTTCCGCCTTTGGGGATGGACAAGGACCGCCAATCCGCTCCCCTAAGGTGTTTGGCCAGGAAAATGATCTGCCCGACGTGGTAGCAATAGTGGGCAAGCTGACGGTTAATCGCCTCCAGCACGGTATGCCCTTCATTACGAATGTATGCGATGCGTGATAGGTCGTCCGCCTGGAGTGGATCCAGGGCCTTAAACAAGGTGTCCCATCCGGCGTTCCAGGTTTGGAAAATGTCTTCCCGGGTGGTTAGCGTATCCTGGAATTCACCTTCCCGGTCGCGCCAGTTTTTTTCTCCATCAGCGGCAAGAAAGTCCGTCCAGCGGGATAACATATTGCCGTGCAAGTGTTTGACGATGGCCGCGATGCTGTTGGATTCGGGATCGGGTTGGTAGTGAAGCTGTTCTTCCGTGAGTTGCTCCATGGCCTTGCGGCCCATTTGCCGGTAATAGCGAAAGAGCTTGCCCACGCTTTCGAGATAATTTTCCATGAGCATTTTAGGTTTCAAGATAAGAGGCATCGGGTCGGCTTGCTTTAGTCATCGGTCCAAATGTTTTTGCGCTGTGTTCAATGGGCCATTGGCCGGCTTTTCCGCATCCTTTGGGGAGGCATGGCGTAACGCCGGCGAAAGGCCTGGCTGAAGTGGGAGGGGTTTTCAAAGCCGGCTTCCTGGGCGATAGCCGTAACGGATTGCGAAGAGGTTTGCAGCAATAATTTAGCGTACTGCAGGCGTCGTTCCAGAAGCCACTTACCCGGACTGATGCCGTACTTGCGGTGAAACTGCCTTTTGAAGGTCGATAAGCTGCAACCGCACAAGCGCGCAAAATCCGGCAGGGAAAGGCGGTGGTTGAAATTCTCCTCCATGATATTTTCCAATGACCAGTCTTCTTCCCGCAAAATAAGCGCTAATAGTTGGCCGAAGCGTTGGTTGCTATCGTAGAGCAACAAAGATAAAAGGAGCTCCTGTAAATGCAGGTCCAGCAGTCTTTGACCGCCCCGTGGCAGAGGGTGGCGAAAGTGCGTGCTTAAAGCGTTGATTACGTACTGCAACCGTTCCCCCAAAGGCAATACAACCGATTTGGGCCGGGAAGCTTCCGGAAATGGCATTAAGTCGCGGTTCTGGGTGGCGAATCGCAACAAAAAGTCATCATCAAAAAAAAGTACGAAACTTTCGAAAGGTGCTTCCCCGGCGAGAATTTCCGACATCAGGTAGCCGCCCCTCCTCAGAAAAGCCGCCTGGCCGGCATGCAGATCCAACACCGCCTGACCGGTATAAATCCGCTTGTTTCCATTAATGACCAACACGCAAAAGTGCTGCTTTGACCAGACCTGGTTCCTGCGTACCGATTGGTAATTGCGGTACTGTACAAAGGAGGAGCCCGATTCGGTTTCCAGGCGGGGAAATGCCCGCTGACGGGCAAAAAAATCGTGTAATTCGATCATGATGCTAATACTTTCCGAACTCGACTATTCCTCAATGTAAAATATAACCATTTTGATCGAAATTCCATTGCCGGAATGCCCTGTGTAAAAAAAGCTGCCGCCCCCCGAAAGGGAACGACAGCTTTCGCGCAAGTCTTTTATCTTTTTGGACAACCGGAATCGAAGTTAAGTCTCCGATCCCAGCCATCCCTCTGTATCAGGCATCCTGGCCATTCCGGCCATCGTGCTTATTCTGATTTACTTCATCTTGGTAATCCGCATGGTTTCCAGCAGTCGGCCGTCGGCCATGACGCGCATCAGGTAAATGCCATCGGTCAGGTTGCTGACGTTGATGCGTTCCTGTGCGGTCCAGCCGTTATACTCTGCCGATTTAACCAGGCGTCCGTTGACGTCAAACAGTTCGACGGTGATCGTTTCGAACTGGGCTTTTTCCGTTACCGGGAATTCAACCGTCAGTTGGTTGCTCACCGGGTTCGGATAAGCGTTCAGAGCTGCGCTGCGAGCAGAAGCGCCACACTCGCCCAAGTCAAATTGAGCACCGGCTACATCCAGAGCAGCGCAAATGTCGCCGCCACCCTGTAGCAGCAGGCTAAGGACTTCACCGGCCGTCGTCGTTCCGAATTCGATGATGCTCAGATCCAACTCATCGGGATTGAAGACGAAAGCGTGGATCGTGAAGCGGCCCGTTCTTTCCACTACGAAGTAGGGGATGCGGGAAATCTGCTCGATAACCAGGTCTTCACCCGAGGTCAAGACGTAACGGATCTCGTAACCGACCGGCAGGTTCGGACGCTCGCCCGTATAAGCTTGCAATGCGGCAATCTGGAACTTGAAGCAAGGCTCAAACAGCGGAATCATCGTACCGGCGCTGGCCTGGCAATCGGGGCATGCTTCAATGTTGAACTGCGCTCCGTTGACATCCAGTGCGGCGCAGATATCACCCCCGCCTTGCACCAGTAGCGCGTTGACGTCAAATCCGGTCGTAGCGCCAAATTCGATAATGCCCAGATCCAGTGTCTCGGGATCGAAGACCAGCGTATGGATGGTGAAGCGACCCTGGCTCTCTACCGTAAAGCTGGGCGTCTCACTAACATCCTGAATGATCAGATCCTCACCTTGCGTGAGTACGTACAGTACCTGGAACCCTTCCGGAACGTTGGGTGCTACATCTTCCTCGGCGTTCAGCACGGAGGAACCTTCAAACAGACAGGGATCGCCAACTGCAGTAAGCGTTCCGGCTTCCGCAGTACAAACATCCTCGGGGCAGAAGTCGATATCGAAGCGCGCCCCTTCTACATCCAGCGCACCGCAGATGTCGCCGCCTCCCTGGATCAGGAGTGCGTTGACGTCAAATCCAGTCGTTTCACCGGGCTCAACGATGCTCAGATCCAGCGTTGCGGGATCGAAGACCAGCGTATGGATGGTGTAGCGTGCGGGTTTGGTAACCGTAAATTCGGGCTGACGGCTTACTCCCTGAATAACCAGGCTGTCGCCTTCCGTCAGTACGTAGAAAATCTGGTAGCTGGTGTCGGGCAGCGTCGGTTCCTCAACGACATTCGCCATGAGGGTGGCCGTGCTGTCTTCCAGGCTTAGGCAAGGCTGGTCGCCCATCGTCATCGGCATCAGCGCGCCGGCGTCAGCCGTACATTCGGGGCAGAAGTCGATGTCGAAGAAGGCGCCTTCCACGTCGAGCGCAGCGCAGATGTCGCCGCCGCCCTGAATAAGCAACTCATTAACATCAAATCCGGTGGTTACGCCAGGGGTAATGATGCCCAGATCCAGCGTCGCGGGATCGAAGACGAGCGTATGGATGGTGTAAATACCGGGCTCGTCAACCGTAAACGTCGGTTCGGTATTCGTATCCTGGATCACCAGGTCCTGACCGGTGGTCAGCACGTAAAGCACC